>JABWAJ010000235.1 GCA_013361075.1 Saprospiraceae bacterium
AGGACAGGAACCCAATAACGATATGACTATGACAACGGCCTACCGCCAATTTTGCAAAGCTAACCCGCACCTGCCCGTTTTTGCACAAGACTGGTACTTAGATGCCGTGTGTGCTGGCGGAGAATGGTGCGCAGCAATCGTAGAGGAGGGCGGGCACATGGTAGCGGCATTGCCCTATTTTCTGAAACAAAAAGGCCCGTTCCGGTACATCTCGATGCCGCCTTTTGTAAAGCACCTGGGCCCGTATTTGCGACAAGCAGATGCTCCTTATTCCCTTACGGAGACACACCGGTTATACGGGGCGCTTATCGCAAAATTGCCGGCAGTGGACGCCTTTGAGCAGGATTTTTCGCCAATGGTGACCAACTGGCTGCCATTTTACTGGAAAGGTTACCAGCAAAGTACCCGTTATACCTACCGGCTCGTGCTGGACGACCTGGATCGCATTTATGACGGCATCAACCGAAACATGCAGCGCAACATCCGCAAGGCACAGGCTACTGTGACCGTGACCCTGGGCGGCGACCTCACCGACCTGTACCGCATCAACCGCATGAGTTTTGACCGCCAGGCGCTCCAATTGCCCTACCCCTTTGTTTTGCTGCAAAGCCACGATGAAGCCCTGGTGGCCCACAATGCGCGCGCGCTTTTTTTTGCCCGCGACGAGGCTGGTCGTTTGCATTCTGCGGCCTGCCTGATCCATGATTCAGAAACGGCCTATTATCACATTGCAGGCGACGACCCGGAAACCCGGAACAGTGGCGCCGGCATCCTGCTTACCTGGGAAGCCATCCGCTATACCAAAGAAGTGCTTGGACTCCGCCACTTCGATTTTGAAGGCAGCATGATGCAAAATGTAGAAGCCATCCGCCGGCAATTCGGGGCCGTGCAGCAGCCTTATTTCCGGGTTTGGAAAACGCATTCCCGGCTGTTGAGGTGGCTGGGGAGGTGAAAGAGCAAATTTGCAACGGGCAAGGATAAATTTTGGGTATTGCGAATTTGCTTATTTGCCAACTTGCCCCTTGCCAACCTACCCATTTCACTGGTGCCGCTTCCGCAGCACCCCAATCACCTCGTCGAGTTCGAACCCTTTTGCGGCAAGCAAAACCAGGTAGTGGAACATCAGATCTGCCGCTTCACCCAAAAAAAGTTCCCGGTTGTCGTCTTTGGCTTCGATGACCAGTTCTACAGCTTCTTCACCTACTTTCTGGGCAATTTTATTGATTCCTTTCCGGAAAAGAGACGCGGTGTAGGAACTCTCCGTGGGTTGGTCGCGGCGACGGTGGATAATGGCTTCGAGGTAGTGTAAAAAATCTTCGTGCTGATTGGTTTCGCCAAAGCAGGTATCCTGCCCGGTATGGCAAACAGGTCCGGCGGGTTTTACTTTAAGCAACAGGGTATCCTGGTCGCAATCCAAAGCTATGTCTTTGACTTCAAGGAAGTTTCCGCTGCTTTCTCCTTTGGTCCAGAGGCGATTTTTACTGCGGCTGAAAAAGGTAACCTTCTTTTCTTCGAGGGTTTTTTCGTAAGCAGTTTTGTTCATGTAACCCAACATAAGGACTTTGCCGGTTTGGGCATCCTGGACGATAGCAGGCAGTAGTCCCATGCCTTTTTCGAAGTCCGGTTGGGCAAAAGATGGCGTCATTTCAGGTAGTATTGGTGTCAGAAATAAATACAAAGGTAGAACCCGCCACCCGATAAGTCGTTGCAGCAGAGCTGTTAAATTTTGATTTTCGTGATCAATCCGGTCACTTTGTATGGTTTTTTCAGGAAGGGATTTTATCTTTGCATTTCGTTTGTAAAAATCATTTTACAACTTGCTGATTTTTAGTAACTTGGATGTCGCTGGTCTGCACTGGAAACAGATCGGGCGGAAAACAAAATAACAGTTTAAAGGATGGCTCTGATTAGTGAAATTCGGAAAAGGTCATGGATCGTACTGGTGACGGTCGCGCTGGGTGTTGGTGGTTTTATCATCATGGACATGGTCAACTCTACAGGCCCGGGTGGTACGGGAAGTTTGACACGTACACTCGGCAAGGTGAATGGTGAAAAAATTGATGTTATCAATTTCGACAATACCTTCAACATGCTCTATGGCAATTCGGGCAGTGCTTCGCTGGCAGCCCGCAATGCACTTTGGGAGTACACCGTAGAAGAAATTCTGGTTAAAGAAGAAGCAGAAGAATTGGGCCTTGGCGTAAGCGAGCCGGAACTGGAAGACCTGCAATTTGGTCCGCGTCCCAGCCAAATCATTCAGCAACGCTTTCCGGATCCAAACAATCCGCAGGCACTGAACCGCGAACAGCTCAACCAGATCAAACAAATTATTGAGGAAGATCGCGTTCAGGAAGCCATTGACCAGGGCCAGCTGGCACCTAACTTTACTGCATTTTGGGAATACCAGAAAAAGGAAATTACCAAAGACCGGCTTCAGTCGAAAATGGGTGCCCTTGTTGCAAAAGCGATGTATACGCCAACATGGATGGCTGAAATGCTCTACAACGAGCAAAATCAGGCAGCAGATGTCGCTTATGTGAAAGTTCCTTACGACAAAATCGAAAACACAGAAGTGTCGCTGGAAGACAAAGACTTCGAAGCATACATCAGTGAAAACCAGGGCCGCCTGAAGCGGGATGCAGAATCGCGCAAATTGCAATTGGCCATTTTCGAAGTAGCAGCTACGAAAGAAGACTCTATGGCTTTGGAAAAGCGCATCGCTGATTTGATTCCGAATTTTCAGACTGCTGAAAACGACTCACAGTTTGTTTTTCGCAATGAAGGCCGCATAGATGAGGCTTATTTCAAAAAAGCTGACCTGCCTGCCGCCGTTGCTGATACTGTGTTCGATCTGGCCGTTGGTTCAGTTTACGGGCCATATATTGATGCCAACAGCTATAATGCCATTAAGATTCTGGATAAGATGGTGATTCCCGACTCTGTGCAGTCGCGCCACATCCTGCGCCCGGCGAGCAACCCGATGGAACTTGCTCAGGCCCGCAAAACCATTGACAGCCTCAAGACGCTGATTGAAGCCGGTACACACCGCTTTGATTCTCTGGCTACTAAGTTTGGTACAGACGGAACCAAAACCAAAGGGGGTGATTTGGGCTATTACGGGATGAACGGGTTGGTAAAACCTTTTAATGACCTGATTTTTTTCAAAGCCGTTCCCGGAAAGGTATACGTTTGCGAAACGCAGTTTGGGGTACACCTGGTAGAAGTCATGAACAAGAAGTTCATCAACAACGAACAGGGAGTAAAAGTCGCTTATCTGGCTGAACCCATTGTGCCAAGTCAGCAAACCCAATCAAATATCCGCGACAAAGCAGATGAAATGATGCGCTCCAACCGGACTCTGGAAGCACTGATTAAAGCAGTGGGTCAGGACCCAAGTGTTAAGCTGGAGAACTCTCCGCTCCTTGGCGAGAATGATTTTGAAATCCAGGGCCTGACTACCGGCAGCGAAACACGTGAATTGGTACGGTGGGCTTTCAGTTCTGATGTGGGAGATGTTACCCCTTCTGTATACGCTTTCAGAGATGAAACCAGCTACTACGATAAACAATTTGTAATTGCAGGATTGAAAACGATACAACCTGCCGGGCTTCCTACTGTTGAAAACATCCGCGATGAAGTAGAGGAGGAAGTAATCAACCGCAAAAAAGCGGAACTTATCAAGCAGCGCCTCAGCGGAAAAGACCTTGCAGCAGCTGCCGCTGATTTTGGAGTACCGGTAGACACGGCCAGGAACATGAGCTTTTTCCAAAGCTTTATCCCTAATGTAGGAAATGAGCCAGCTGTGGTAGGGCATGCTTTCAAACTGAATGCCGGGCAAAAATCCGATGCAATCAGAGGTGCAAGCGGCGTTTTCGTACTACAGGTTATTACCAAAGGAGAAATTGTACCGGCCCAACCCGACCAGATTGCTTCGGTGCGCAACCGCAACAACCTGGCTGCCGGAGCCGGCATTCAAAATACCTTAATCGCTGCCATGAAAAAACAGGCGTCTGTTAAAGACAAGCGCGCCAAGTTTTTCTAGCAGTAAAGGGCCATTGTCAGCAATAAAACAAAAGTCATTCCGGGGTTCCGGGATGACTTTTGTTTTATTATCAGAAAGATTCAGGTTCGAAACAGATGCGCTGCCCCCGAAGTCAGGAATTCCGTATGGGGTATATTTAGTATCGGTCTAAGTTGTTTCAAAAAATGGGCCTGCTCATTGGCACATCAGTTTTTTTGTACATCTTTGCAGCCGAAAAAATGGTTTCACACTCGTTTTAAAACGCCGGTCATGTCAGATATTCAAAATGTAGGCAAGAAAGGATATTGCATGTTGTATTTCTTTGTCTTCTTATTGCTTTTTATCATTTTGGTGGTTTCCGTTTACAAATACAACGGCCAGTTCTTAGGAAATTGATGCGTGCCTTTCAGGTGCTGTTTCATCGTATTAAGGATGATTTTGAAGCGGTTGCTTCAAATAATGCACACGGCATTTGCCAATAGCACCAGGATTTTGGTATGAAACATACCGGGGCTTAAAAGCGGTTGGGTGCGGCTTCCTGCATCATACGCAATGCCGCTTCATAGACGTCTTCCACATTAGGTTTGGAAAAATAATCGCCGTCGGAGCTGTACGCCGGGCGATGCGCCCGTCCACTCAGGGTAACGGGTGCAGAATCGAGGTGGTAATATCCTCCCTGTTTCTCCAACACTTCGCGCATCATGAATGCCGTACAGCCACCAGGTACATCCTCGTCCAGAAAAATAATGCGGTTGGTTTTGGCCAGCGATTGACCAATCCGGCCCTCAATGTCAAAAGGCAGGAGGGTTTGCACGTCGATCAGCTCGGCAGAAATGCCCGTTTCTGAAAGGCGTTCGCAGGCGGTCTGGGCAATACGAACGCAAGCACCGTAGGTAACGATGGTCAGGTCACTGCCTTCCACTAAAACTTCCGGTATACCAAGGGGTACGGTGTATTTGCCTATGTTGTCAGGCAGGCGTTCTTTTAACCGAAACGCGTTGAGGCATTCGATCATTAGTGCCGGGTCGTCGGATTGCAGCATGGTGTTGTACAAGCCAGCAGCTTGTACAAAATTGCGGGGAGTGAGGACATAAATGCCCCGCAACCCGCCGAGCAACACGCCCATTGGCGAACCGGAATGCCAGATGCCTTCAAACCGGTGTCCCCGTGTTCGGATAATGGCCGGCGCTGCCTGAATGCTGTTGCTGCGGTAGCGGAGGGTAGCCAAATCATCGGAAAGCGCAGAAAAAGCATAAATGAGGTAGTCGAGGTACTGTATTTCTGCAATGGGCCGCAGGCCGCGCATGGCCATTCCGATGGCCTGGCCGATGATGGTCCATTCCCGGATACCGGTATCAAAGACGCGTGCTTCGCCGTATTTGGTCTGTAACCCGGCAAAACCCTGATTGACACCTCCAATTTTGCCTACATCTTCTCCAAAAGCGTAGAGGTTGGCGTATTGGGCAAGCGCTGCATCAAAAAAGGCATTGATGATTTCGAAGCCGTTTTTTACGGGCGAATTTTCGGAATAAACCGGATGCACCACCGGTACGCGGAGCGCCGAATAAGGGCTTTCACTGTACAAATGCCTGCCGTAGCGATCTTTTCCCTTATCCAGTCTTTGTTGGACGAAATTGTGGAGGTCGCCGGCAACTTCGTGTTCCAATCCTCGAATAAGATGGCTCATGTGCCGCGCAGTTCTCAGGATTTCGGAATAAACTGGATTGCGCGCGGTTTTTAGCTCTTCGTAGATTTGAACCAGTTTTCCTCCATTTACTTTTGTATGGTCAGGAAGGCGGTTGTAGATGTCTTCCAATTCTTTAAGATCTGTATTCAAAGGCGTTTCAAAAGCTGCCCAGGCGCGTTCTCTGGCAGCGCGTACCTCTGATTTTGCGTCTGCTTCGGCCTGCCGCAATTCTTCTTCAGTTGCGATGTTTTGATCCAGTATCCAAAGCCGGAACTGCCGGTTGCAGTCGTAATCGGCTTCCCATTGCAATCGCTCGGCCGATTTGTAGCGTTCGTGCGAACCGGAAGTAGAATGCCCCTGCGGCTGGGTGAGTTCATCAACATGAAAAACTGCGGGGATATGGGTTTGGCGTATTTTTTCAATGCCGGTTACATAGGTTTTGCAAAGGCTGGAGTAGTCCCATCCATTGATGTGGTAAATATCAATGCCTTCCCCTTTTTCATTGAGTCGAAAACCTTCTAAGGCTAATGAAATGCTTTGTTTGGTAGTTTGATAGGATTTAGGGACCGAAATGCCATAGCCATCATCCTGTACCGTGATGGCAAGCGGAACCTGCAGTACGCCCATTGCATTGACTGTTTCCCAAAAAACGCCCTCAGAAGTGCTGGCATCGCCGATATTGCAAAAGCAGACCTCGTTGCCGTTTTCAGAAAAAAGGGTTTCGCCGAGTTGTGCATCCTCCCGGTATCGTTTGGAAGCAAAGGCAAGTCCGAGGCCCCGGGCCATTTGTCCGCCGGTTGTGGAAATATCAGAAGACAGGTTGTACATCTCTTTGTGGGGCAACCACTCGCCGTCGGCGGTGACCATCGGGGTAGCGTGGTGGTTGTTCATTTGCCGGCCTCCGGAAAAAGGATCATTTTCACAATCCGCATACAATTGGGCAAAGAGGCTTTCGATAGAAGCAATGCCCAATGCCAGCAATAAGGTATGCCCCCGGTAGTAGTCGGCGCGAAAATCTCCGGGTTTGAAGGCTTTGGCCATTGCCACCTGGAACAATTCTTTGCCGTCGTCAGAGACGCCGAATTTAGCCCGTCCATTGAGTACTTCTTTACGGATACTCAGGCTTATTTCACGGCTGACGCAGCAAATGAAATAGTCGCGTAGAATTGTTTTTTTGTCAAGGGGCAAACCCATAGTGGCGTGAGATTGTGTGGATAGTAGTGCCCAAATTAAAAAAATCCCTCAAGGATAGGGCATTTTTTTGGAAAAAAGGGTGAATCGGCGGCAAAAGCAGTTTGCAATTGCTTCCGGATTTTTCGGAATTTACGATGGGAAACGTTGTTTTACTCTGCTAATTCCAGCCATTTCATCTCTTTTTCTTCCAGCGTTTCTGTCAGTGTAGCCAACTCTTTTGACAATTTTTCTATTTCACTGAGGGCAATATCACTCTGGTTGAACAGGGCCATAATTTCCGCTTTCCGGGCTTCGAGTTTGGCGATGTCTTTTTCCAGGCGGTTCATCTCCTTGCGTTCTTCCTGGGTGCGCTGGCGCTGAATTTGCTGCGGTGCAATGGTGTCTTTTTGTTGTTCTGCCCGCTCAACGCGTCGTTGTTCCCGTTCGCGGTCTTTCAGGTCTTTGCGGTAATCGGAGTAATCGCCATTAAAATCGCGGATGTTTCCGTTGCCTTCAAAAATAAACATGTGGTCCACGATTTTATCCATAAAATAGCGGTCGTGGGAAACGATGATGACGCAACCCGGAAATTCGAGTAAAAAATCGTCCACTACATTGAGGGTGAGGATGTCCAGGTCGTTGGTAGGTTCGTCGAGGATGAGAAAATTGGGGTTTTTCATCAACAGGGTGAGCAGGTAGAGGCGGCGCCGTTCGCCCCCACTGAGTTGGGAAACGTAAACCTGTTGCTGTTTGCGGCTGAACAGGAAGCGCTCCAGCATTTGCGGAGCTGTAATTTTCTGGCCTTTTTCCATCGGGATGAATTCGGCGATGTCCTGGATGACTTCGATGACGCGCTTGTCATCTTTCAGTTGAATGCCGTCCTGGGAATAGTAGCCAAAAACGGTATTGCCACCTACCACGACTTTGCCGCTGTCGGGGCGCATTTCTTCTGTGATGAGTTTGAGAAAAGTAGATTTTCCGACCCCGTTGGGGCCAAGAATGCCAACGCGTTCCTCTTTTTTAAATTTGTAGGAGAAGCCTTCTACAATGGGGGTGTCGCCAAAACGTTTGCCTACGTTGTGCAATTCCAGTATCTTTTTTCCAAGCCGCTGCCCTTTGATGTCTATCTGAATGTCTTTGTCCACTTGTTTGCCCGACACTTTTTCGTTGAGCTCATAGTAGGCATCAACGCATGATTTGGCTTTGGTAGTGCGGGCAGAAGGGGAGCGGTTGACCCAGTCGAGTTCTTTTTTCAGCAACTTCCGGGCTTTATCCAATTCTACGCCCTGGGTTTCCTGGCGGATGG
>JABWAJ010000236.1 GCA_013361075.1 Saprospiraceae bacterium
CGACGATTACGATTATTACTACACCTCTCGTGTGCGCCGTTTTCACCGGCCCTATTACGGCTTCGGCTATTTCGATCCCTGCTATGCCGACCTTTACTACTACGACCCATTCATCAACCCGGGGGTCACTGTGCTGATTTATGACGGCTACAGCTCCTGGAACAGCTGGCGCAACTGGCGACGCTGGAACCGCTGGAACAGCTGGTATTCCTTTAACCGTGGCTGGGGTGGCTGGAACCAGTGGAACGACCCGTGGTTTGGCGGCGGCTGGAATCGCTGGGACAATTGGGGTGGTGGCTGGAACAACTGGGGCGGTGGCTGGAACAATTGGGGTGGCGGCTGGAACAACTGGGGTGGAAACGGCTACTATTGCCCGCCGTCCTGGGGCAATGGCTACAACTACAATACCATCAACACCAACAACAATACCTATTATGGTCCGCGGAATACCGGCTCAACTAAGGTACCACGCAAAAACGACCGCTCCCCCGGGATTGACAAACCGGTTACCGGGCCATTGGTTCCCAAAGAAGAGCGCCAAACCACCCAGCCAGGGTCAGGCTCCGGTTTGACCACTCAACCCGGCAGTGTTCGCGACACCCGCCGCCCTGCTATGGAAGACGGTAAAACGCCTGCAGGCTTAGATGGTGGCACACCGGAAACGCCTTCCCGCAATACCCGCCCGACCGTGCAGGATCGCAACAATCCGGAAAATGAACGCCCAAGATTTGAAGAGCCGCGTACGCCACGCCGGGAAACGATTACCCCCAGCAGGGATGATTCAAGCCCTTCACGTCCGAGCATAGAAAATCCGCGTACGCCACGCCGCGAAGAGGCCAGCCCTTCACGCCCCCGCCGGGAAGAAGCTGCTCCTTCTACGCCGACACGCAGAGATGATACCCCCGCAAGGGAATACCGCGAACGCAGCAACAACTCCGAACCTGAACGGAGCCGTTCCTACGAATCGCCCAGAAACTCAACGCCATCGCGCAGCTACGACAGTGGCAGCAGCCGGCAATCATCGCCGTCGCCGTCGCGCAGTTACGACAGCGGCAGCAGCCGGCAGTCTTCACCGTCGCCGTCGCGCAGTAATGACAACAACAACAGCAGGAGTCGCTCAGGCGGCAGAAACGGAGGTTAAATTTCTGGTTTCAGCATCCTGACAGTTGCGTTATTTTTCGCCCCACACATGAGTATCCAAATAGGAAAGGCGGGTCATTCACTCGCCTTTTCTATTCGGGATTGAAAGAAAAAAAACAACACACCATGCGAATCATTCTAAGCTTTGGTTTATTACTGATCTTCACACTAGCCCATAGCCAAACGGCCAGTGATGCCCTGCGTTTTTCGTATTTAGATGGTAGTGGCATCAGTACAGCCAGAAGCCTGGGTTCAGGAGGTGCCCTAAGCGCTCTGGGTACCGATTTTTCCGTCATCAGTACCAATCCGGCAGGTTTGGGCTGGTACCGGCGCTCCGAATTCGTCATTACGCCTTCGCTGACCGCCGTTGGAACGGAATCCAAATTATTAGACAGCGAAGACGCCCTGGTCAACCGGGAGCGGATCAGTAAGCTGGGTATCAGCAATTTGGGCATTGTGATTGCTTCAAGCCCTTCCTCGGGACAATGGACTACCTTCAATTTTGGCATTGGCCTCAACCAGCTGGCTAATTTTAACCAGCGCTTTTTTTACGACGGACAATCGGCAGGCTCCATCATCAACCGTTTTCAGGAACTGGCGAATGGTTCGGAAAGCCTGGATGATTTTGAATCAGGGCTGGCTTACGACGCAGAAGCGCTTTACGATTTCAACAGCGATGGGCTCTACGACTCCGATGTAGAATTACGCCCCAATGCACTGATTTACAAAGAACAAACGGTTACAACCTCCGGGTCACTCAATGAATTGGCTTTTTCTTTTGCGGGCAGTTACAACGATAAACTGATGCTGGGAGTCACCATCGGGGTACCATTTCTGAATTACACCGCAGATAAAACTTATAAAGAATCGGACAAAGGAGAAGACCAGGGGGGTAATGTTCCGTTTTTTGATGACCTCGAATTTACAGAAAGCCTCACTACTACGGGCATTGGTATCAACCTGAAAGCGGGGCTGATCTACCGACCCATTCAGGCTGTTCGCCTTGGGGTTGCGTTCCATACGCCAACAGCTTTTGGCCTCGACGATACCTACCGCAATACCATGAATTATTTTTATACCGACAGCGACGGTAGTAAAAGCGGAAGCGCGGAATCTCCCGACGGATTGTTCGATTATAAATTTCGGTCGCCCTGGCGCATCATTGGCGGGTTAGGGATTGTTGTCGGAAAATCAGGATTTCTGAGCGGCGAAATAGAATGGGCCGACTACACCGGTGCCCAGTTTGGGTACGCTGACTTTCCAGACGACGAGCGCGAAGTCAACAACGACATTGTCAACCAATTGCAAGCTGCTGCAAACATTCGGCTCGGCGGGGAATTTGTTTACGATATTTTTCGCCTGCGGGCGGGATTTGGGTTACACCAGTCACCACTTCAGGGAGACGATACGGTCAATGAAAGCATCAGTGCCGGCTTTGGGATCCGGGAAAAGTCTTTTTTCTTAGATCTTGGCTACCGGCATTACTTAGTGGAAGAAACTTATACGCCTTATCTGACCTCAGAAGCCCCCATGCAGTTTGTCAACAACGATGTGACCAACGGGCGGTTTTTGCTGTCACTGGGTTTCCGATTTTAAAGACATCTAAAACCTAACATCAACTACATGTGGCTATTTTTTTTTAAGGCCCTGCACATAGTAGGGTTTACCGCCTGGTTTGGCGGACTTTTTTACCTTGGACGCCTGTTTGTTTACCATGTTGAAGCCGGCGACAAACCCCAACCAGAGCAGGATATTCTGAAAAGACAATACCAGTTGATGGAAGGCCGGGTGTACAAAATCATCATCATGCCGGCAATGAACCTGACCTGGATCTGTGGGCTGGCAATGCTTTTTCTGCACGGCATGGATTGGCTGGCTGCCAATCCATGGATGCATGTAAAGCTGCTACTGCTGGTGTTGTTGACGGGTTTTCAGATTTGGTCCAAAACCATCATCAAAAAGCTGGAAACCGGGAAAAAGTTACCCAATGCGTTTCGGTTCAGGTTGTTAAATGAGGCCCCCACGGTATTTTTGTTGTCGATTGTATTGCTGGCGGTTTACCGGAACGGGGTCAATTATTTGTATTTTGTGCTGGGCGTAGGCGCGTTTATTGCTTTGATTTACTCCGGAGCCGTGGCTTACCGGAAAAAGAGAGAAAGCGAGGAGAAAGGGTAGAAGAAGTTGTCCAATTGAACTAATTTTCTGCCAGGGCGTTGTCCATTCACTTTCCGGTCATATCTTAAGAAAGTGTGAAAATGGCACAGGAACTACCCCTGCCATGACGGAAAGGCTAATTTTGCTGCGACAATGTCAATTCTTAATTCAAATCCAAGGTAATATGAAAAAACAACTTTTATGCCTGACCGCTGTATTGGCGCTGGTTTTAGCCGTCACTACAACGACGAATGCTCAGATCCGCACACCTCAGCCCAGCCCGGGAGCAAAACTGACACAAACAGTTGGTCTCACCGAAGTTACCGTAGAATATTCCCGCCCGAGCCTGAAAGGCCGTACCGCTTTTGGTGCTGACGGTGTTGTGGCTTATGGTTCTACCTGGCGCACCGGCGCAAATTCCGCAACCAAAATTACGTTCAGCGACGACGTTAAAATTGGCGGTGAAATGTTGGCAAAAGGTTCTTACGCTATTCTTTCCATGCCAGGCGAAAGTGAGTGGGTGGTAATGTTCCACGCTTACGACAAAACCGACTGGTCAAGCTACGAAAGCAAAGCACCAGCTGCAAAAGTTGCAGTGAAGCCGATGAAAACAGGCCACTCGGTAGAAACATTGACTTTTGACATCAACAACCTGCGCAACACCGGTGGCAGCCTCGATCTGTATTGGGGCAACACCATGCTGAGCATGCCTATTGAAGTGGAAGTTGACAAAAAAGTAATGGCTGACATTGAGCGTGTGATGGCAGGCCCGTCAGCCAACGATTATGCTGCCGCTGCGGGGTACTACCACGAGAGTGGCAAAGACCTGAAAAAAGCGCTGGAATACATCCAGAAAGCGAATGCAGGCAACGAACCAAGATTCTGGCAGGTACGCCGCGAAGCCCTGATCCTCGGCGATCTCGGCATGTATGCTGAAGCCATTGCTGCTGCTGAAAAGTCGGCCATGCTGGCAGAAAAAGCAGGTAATGCAGAATACGTAAAAATGAACAAAGCTTCTATCGAAATGTGGAAGCCGAAAGTGAAGAAGAGCGGGAAATAATCCGCAGCCTTTTCATTTAGTTTTTCGAAAAAAGGTCGCCCTGAATCGTTCAGGAGCGGCCTTTTTTCGTATTCAAAAAAATAAAATACGGTTGTTTCTTGCCAGAAACACTTTTTCCGCTAGCTTTGCTTGGGATAATCCAAATTTAAGTCATAAAACGCCCATTTTGTATGAACAAAATTTACGCTTTGGGATTTGCCTGCGCAATATCCTTTCTTTTTGTTGCCCTTCCGGGCTTACAAGCTCAGCTTTCAGCAGGCGGTACGCCGATGAGTTTTATCTTGCACGATCAGGTCGCCCCTGCTCCCGATGCCATTGATATGGCACCGGTAGACATTGCCCGCCTCCGTGCAGAAGACGCCATCAACGACCGCGATTTCACCAAACCACATCGCTTTGGACACCTGATGGAAGTTGGCATGAATCCTGATAACTCAGGGGTTTGGGAAGAATTACCAGGTGGCGACCGCCTCTGGCGCGTCACAGTACGTTCTTTGGGTGCCCAAACGATCAACATGATCTTTTCGCGCTACAAATTGCCGGAAGGCGCTCAGTTGTTCATTTACAATAAAGACCGCAGCATGGTCATCGGCGCATTCACCCATGCCAACAACCAACCGGAAGAAGTGCTCGGCACGACTTTGGTGGAAGGCGATGAAATGGTCGTTGAATATTATGAGCCAGCCTGGGTTGCCTTTCCGGGTGAAGTAGAAATTGGTTCCATTGTGCACGGTTATCGCCTGCCCGGCGACGGAGAACAGGAACAGGAAGGCGAAGGGCGTGCCTTTGGCGATTCCGGCAATTGCCACAACAACGTCAATTGCCCCAGCGGTTCGGCCTGGGCCAACCAAAAGCGGTCAGTGGTTAGAATCGTTAACGGCGGCGACTGGTGTACAGGCGCGCTGATCAATACAGCCAACAACAGCGGACTCCCTTACCTGCTCACGGCCAACCATTGCTATGCAAGTTCTTATGCGACCTGGGTATTCTGGTTCAATTTTGAAGCCAGTGGTTGTACCAATCCAGCGTCCTCACCAACGAACTATACGACTTTATCCGGTTCAACGCTCAAGGCGCGCAATGCTGCTTCAGACTTCATGCTGCTGCAATTGAACAGTACACCCGGCGCTGCGCAGACGCCTTATTATGCAGGCTGGAACCGTGGCACGACGGCTCCTACGTCTTCGGTTAGTATCCACCATCCCAGCGGCGACATCAAAAAAATATCTTTCGACAACAATGCAGCTACCAACAGCAGTTGGAGCGGTACGCCAGCCAACTCACACTGGCATGTGATCTGGGACAGTGGCGTCACAGAACCAGGTTCTTCCGGCTCTCCGTTGTTTGACCAAAACCAGCGCATTATTGGGCAATTGCACGGTGGCGCTTCGGTTTGCGGTGGCTCGGATTTGTCTGATGAATATGGAAAATTTTATGTTTCCTGGAATACCGGAACAACGACCTCTACCCGTCTGAGCGACTGGCTGGATCCCGCAAGTTCCGGCGTAACCACGGTGGATGGCTATGATCCTTTTGCAGGTGGTGCCAACTTCCTGACCGTTTCACCTGCCAACCAAAACGTAAGTTCAGCTGCAGGCAGCACAGCATTTAGCGTAAGCTCCAATGTTTCCTGGACAGCTTCAACCGCCGCTTCCTGGGTTACCATCAGCCCGGCATCCGGCAGCAATAACGGAACCATAACGGCTACGTACACTGCCAATGCAGGTACGAGCAGCCGCGTTGCTACCATCACGGTTACTGGCGGTGGCTTCACCCAGAACGTGACGGTAACGCAGGCTGGTACTACCGGTTCGTGCTCCAATGATGGAGAAACAGCCAACAACAGCCGTACCACTGCCCCCACAATTGCCCTGAATACGGATAAATTGTCGCAAATTGGCAGCAGCACCGATGTAGACTGGTGGAAATTTACACTGAGCGCTACTACAACGGTTACCCTCACGCTGGGCACCCTGCCTGCCGACTTTGACCTGCGTTTGAGAAGATCAAACGGCAACATCATTGCTACTTCCCAGAACGCCGGTACGGCCAGTGAGACCATCACGGCTTCTCTCGCAGCGGGTACTTACTACGCTTATGTTTATGGCTACAATGGCGCATTCAGCACCAGCGTATGTTATACCCTGCGCGTTGCCACTGCATCGGCGCTGCAGAGCAATCATTCGGATAAAACGAACGAGACCATCAGCATTGCCCCTAATCCAACCAATGGCCTGACCACCCTGCGCCTGTCGGATGACTCCGATGCCCGGGTTTTGGTTTACGACCAGATTGGCCGGAGGGTAATGTCACAAAATGGTCGCGGACAATTTGAACTCGACTTCGCTAACCTCCCAGGCGGAACATACATCATCCGTGTAGAAACAGGCGGAAAGACGCTTGTTGAACGGGTGGTAGTTAGTGGAAAGTAAAAAGGCAAGTAGGCAAAAGGGCAAGTTTTGACATGTAGATGAATTAAGTTTTTTTAAAAATAATAGCAAGGGGTAAGGCATTGTGTTCTTGCCCTTTGCTATTTTGCCCACTTGCCCACTTGCCCACTTGCCCTCACTCCACTTTCACTACTTCCGAAGGCCTGGAAACCCCATTTTCATTAATGGCTTCGATTTTGAAAAAATAAGCTTTCCGGTTGTCTAAACCCTTGAACCAGTATTCATTCCCATCGTGCACCATGATGCAATTGTACAATTTATCGGGGGCAGTGCCATAATAAATGTTGTAGGCCCAGGCATTGCTCACCGGGCTCCATTTGATCCAGGCCGAGCGCTTGTCTTTTTCTGTTCGCAACACAAAAAAGTTTTTCACCGGATCGGGTGCCAGGCCGGCACCTTTCCCAAAAACTCTCAGTCCGGAAATGGCAAATTTCCCCGTAGCCATGTGGATGTTTTCAAGTTTAATGAACCGGGTTTGCACCGCTTTCGGCAATTCAACATAATCGTGGGGCACATCGGTTTTGTTTTGGCTTTTATCCACCAGAGTTTCCCATTTTTTGCCGTCCCGGGAATGCAGCAGTCGGTATTGGTGAAAAATATCGGTGCGCTTTCCCAAAAACTCAGCGTCCTGATCTGCATAATTGATCTGGATTGCCCTTACCGTAGAAAGTTCGCCGAGGTCAGTTTGAATCCATTCTCCCGGGTTGCCTGTTGCTGCAGACCAATAGGTTTTCATGGACTCGTCTGCGGCATAGTTGGCATGGAACCCACCCAAAGTAGAAGAAACCTGTACCGGTTTTTGATAATTCAGCAGCATCCAGCCAGTGAAGCGGCTTTGCAGGTGGTTGGCTGCTCCGCCAGGCAAATAATGCGGATAATCGCCAAACGCCGTATTGCAGTACATCACGCCATCGGAATCGAATCCTGCCGGCCAGATGCCGAGGCGCCTTTCAAAATTGTTTTTGACCGACAACATGATGGTGGAAACGTGCCACCAGTTTTGCCAGTGATCCTGAAAGGTAGCTCCGTGTCCGGCCCCGCGGGCAAAGCCCCCTGGTTTGAACGAAACCGGGTCTGATTGCGGTACAAAGGGCCCCAGCGGGCCTTCGCCTACCAAAACTCCATCGGCGTACCCACTGAATTCCGTACCTGGCGCACCGTATTGCAAATAGTATTTTCCGTTGTGTTTGGTCATCCAGGCGCCTTCCATAAACGGATCCAGGAAGGTATTGTCCATGTGCTCCCCAAATCGTTGCCAGCCGTAGCGATCCGGTTCCAGGAGGTACATTTCCTTCCTATACCCTAAAGGTTGGAGGGT
>JABWAJ010000237.1 GCA_013361075.1 Saprospiraceae bacterium
CAAAACGTCGAAGAAGTCGAAAACATGTTCGACGTACGCCTCTCCAACTACTGGCAAACCCACTACCTGTTTGACAAGGCCTCCGCCAAACGCGCCAAAACGCTGGGCCAAACAGCCATTCACCTGCTTGTCATCAACACCATTGCGCCTTTCCTTTTCGTCTACGGCAAACAAAAAGCCGAACCGGCCCTATGCGACCGTGCCCTCCACCTGCTCGAATCAGTACCCCCGGAATCAAACAACATCATTGAAAACTGGCAGCGCCTGGGCATGGAAGCAGTTTCGGCTGCGCAAACACAGGCGCTGCTGCAACTGAAGCACGAGTACTGCGAGAAGCGGCAATGTTTGCGGTGTGCGGTGGGAGCGGAGGTGATGCGGGGGTAGGGGTTATAAGGATCGCAAGCGCTCAGCAAGATTCATCAGCTCTTCAACGGTATTTTTGATTTTCGCATTTACTTCTTTCTTATTGCTGAACCACCCTTTGGCTTGTGCATCCTGTAGCCTCTTTTTTTCTGCATCTAAGGCTTCGGCGATGTTATCTGCTTTTCTTCTTATTTCTTTCAGACCGTCATTTGCGATCAGAAAATTTTCATCCTCTTTAGGAACGGATAACATCCTTAATTCCCAAATTGCCTCTCTTGCGATAAGTAAATGATTATACAGATATTTGACTCTTATGGGCAAAGGGCCCAGGCTTTCATTGGAGAGCAGGCTAATTTGGTTAGCTAATTCAGATTCCATTTGATTGATCTGCCGCTTGAGTATTGCACGTTGATTGTTTCCTTGAGCGTCTTCCCATTTACCGTCAATAACCATGATTTTTTCATATTGGGAGGCAAGAGGCATTAGGATACTAAGTAACGTATCCCGCTGTTGTTTCAGCGCCAAAAAGGAATCCCGGTGGGCAAGGCAGCTTTGTTCATTGCCAAGCAGCCCATAGAAATTGGCAGTAGAGTAGCGGGATACTCCAAATCCTGTCAGGATCATCAGAAATGAAGCAAGCCCGATGGCTCTGAGTAGGGCGTTCCGGCGTTCTAAGGCATTAGAGCCTGGTGTTTGTGCGTTCATGATAAATTGATTTTTAATTGTTTAACCCATAAAAACAGTAGGACTACCTTCAATGACCACGCCGCCGTGTGCGGTAGGGTCGCCTTGTCTTGTTGCAGGCAGTCCGTTGATAAAAATGGTCGTTGAGCCCCCGATAACTGTATCAGGAGAAGAACTGTCACATTGTAAAGTGTCTCCGGTTCTGCAAGCACTTTTACCATTCAGAAAAACGTTGGCGCTGCCTTGCAGAACAGGCCCTCCTTTGTGTGGATGATCGCCGTCGTAAGCAGGGCAGGTATGTTGGCAACCGGTGGTTGCTGCTGGAAACGCCATGATGGTTGTTTTACCAGGTGGTATAATCTTTTCTTTTTTCTTCTTCCCAACTGGTGCGGTTTTTTACCTGCTCCACACCATAACCGAGTGCCTTAAAAATGGGCGAAACCATTTCCAGAAACCGGTCTGTTAACTCAATTGCAGTGGAAACGTCGTTGTGGTCGTAAGCGAGATTCGCCAAAGCCTGAATAGCTGCATCCCAACTTTGGGCAGTGAAGTAGACCCCGTTGCGTTGCCGGGTATTTTCGTTGAGCAGGTTGTAGAATCCGGAACGGTCTTTGAGGCATTGCAACAAAAAGGAAGTCTGGCGGGCAAATGCCACCCAGAATTCAAAGAGTTCAAAAGGATTACTGCCAGGCCCCAAATGCCGGTACCGGTATCTGTGAAAAGACATGAATGATCCCAATTGCATCGCAAGTTCCCTAAGCTCCACCATGGATTTTTCGTGATAAGCATCCGTGTTGAGAATGATTTGGGGAAACAACCGGAGCAATTCTTCCATTTCTGCTGTATATTCCTGATACCGCTCCCGCAGGCGGGGACTTGCTCCGAGTTGGGTACAGGGCGGCACATAATCCGCTAATTGCCATTTGCCAAATTCAGATATCAATACACCGATGCAGAAGGCATCTGATTGAAATGCCATTTGTTGGGAGACCGGCTGTACCTGCAAGCTGTACCCGGTCCGCGTAAATTGCGGCCTAAGCGGCAAGTCTTCTGACTCTGGTCCAAAAGCATAACGCGTACCGGAATCGGCTTCGATCATTACCGCATAGCGTTCCTGAGGGCGAAGCTCCTGCTCCTCTAATTCCAGGGTCATTGGCGGGTGAACATCTTCAAAAAGGCCAATGATACTCCCGGCGGGAGTAATGCCGACACATCGGGCGAGGACTAAGGTTGCTCCGTTTTTTTTCAGATTCAAAGCAGGTTTGCCATCAAATGGGATGCTCAATCCATATTGGAACGGACGGCGGGTCGAAAAAGCAGTATCTGATGCGATACTTGCTATCCAGGCATAAATAGCTGCAAAACGTTCTGCAGTCAGGTTGACGCCAGGTACAATATTCGGCGCCGGATGGTGGACGATGGATTTCATGATGTTTTATTTTGAGCGAATGACATAAATGGAGCCTGCACGAAACTTGGGAACCAATTTGATGGCAGAGCGCGCTCTTTCTTCTTCAGAGATTCGCCGGAAATGGAGCCGTTGTTTTTTGACCGATTTATGTGGATTCAGGTAGCGTTTCCGGCCTGGCCGAAAAAAATAGGGGTAATCATAAAATTCCCAACCATAAAATGCTGATCCGGATTTGAAATCAACGGGCATTTGCGGGCATTCCGTGATGTTGTGCAGGGATAAGGCGCCTTTGAACAATTGAGCAAGGGAAATTTCTTTAAGATCTGCTGGGGTAAAAGTCCTGAATACATACCGACCGGAAGGATCTACTTCTGTAAAATCACCTTCAAAAACCCAGCGGATGCCTATTTTTTCATTTTCGGCGAAACGGATGGCTGCAATGACGTCTTTTAAACTTTCAAAAACGAAAGGGGTATAGCGCAATAACGGAACCGAAGCCAGCGCAACAACCGCCCGCCAGAAAACCCAGGGAAGCAAAGTGAGTAGCAACGCAGGCAGATAAACGTACAAATAGACCGGTTCGATGAATTTCCACCCGGCTTTGGGCGAAATATAAACGAACAGCAGGATGCCCAGAATGACTGCGAACGTCAGTAGAACAGAGCGTTGCAACAAAGAATGATCCTGTAGTATTTTTTTCTCAAACAACCAGCTAAGTAAAACCCCCAACAGCAGGGCCAGTGCGCTCAGGGCACACAGGTGCGCGACGGGGCCAAAGCTTTTCTTATTGAGCCAGGCATCTAATAAGGCCAGTATGCCGAATGAAACGGCCGCCATCAGCAACAAGGGGAAATACTTCCTGAATAAGGGATGCTGCCGGATATTGAGTTTTGCACGAAGGGGCGCTGTAATTTGCCTGATCATGTTCCTGTTGTTTTAATAAGTTATTGCACAATCGTATTGATGCCGGCACACAAAGGCCGCGTGGGTTCTGAAATGCAAAAAATCTGATGGTCGGGTGCAACAGATACCTGGATTTTCCAGTCCCAGTCGTTAGGCACGAATAAGGGCAACAGCGCATTTTCCAGAAAGTGACGCCACCGCGCACCCGGCACAAATCCGTTTAAGGTTTCTAACGGGACAGGCCCAACTTTCACTAAGAGGCAGGGCACGACTGCCGTACAAATCCCTCCTGCTGCAGCCCCGCTGTCGAGGATGCAGTTGCCAACAGATGCACCAGAAGTTTTCCAGCGCCGGGGCACCTTCATTTCCAGCTTTACCGCCATATTCAACGCCGCTTGCAGGCATCTTTCCATCAATACCATATCCCCTTGTATTTGTGACCCATAAGGCAGGAAAAAAGCCAAAATATTTTTTTGCTGCTCGTCAAAAGCTGCGGTATCTGCAAAAAAAGCAGCCTGCCGGGGAGATAACCCTAATAAATGGCTGCGTTCGCGGAGCGTTTTTTCAATCTGAAAAAAAGTCAATTCTTTCTCAAATGCCGAAACCAGCAAGCGGAGGGTTTCTGTTTCCGGAATTTCTCTTTCCAGCACTAAGCGTTCTGCACTTTTGCTGTGTATGTTGATGGTTAGGCCACCACCCTTTTTTTCAGGCTTCATTTCCATTATCTCCTGCAAAGAAGGGCCGGGAATCCCTTCAATCGGGCGGATGGCGATAGCCTCCTGCGGGTATTCGCCCACTTCGGTAAGCATGGTCGCGAGGAGGGGAGGGTGGAGGTTGAGGGAGTAAAACATTTTAGCTATTTTTCAATATTCAAGGAATTGTTCGATAAAACTTGAATGAATGGTTATTTTTCCTGTAAATGGTTTATTGGTTTTAGCTTGTAATCTTTGAAAAATTGGTATCCAACCTAAATAAGCATTCATCCCGTGCTTAGAAAGGTTAGGGAATTCCGGGTAAATAATTGGGGATTTTAATTTTGGGACGGGGTCAGCGGCATTCACAAAAGAGATCACATTAGCAGGCGTGCGCCAGTTTTCGGCAGGAAGAGCATAGCCGCCAAATGTAATTACCGTTAATCTTTTTCCCTGTTTTTCTGTAATCCTTAAGCCTTCTACGGCCATCCTAACCACAGCAGCTCCACGGCTATGGGCCATTATCACAACGCTTTTGTTTCTATTCAAATCCTTTTTAAGGAATTCAGCAATTTGCAGAGTAGCCTGAGTGCTGATTTTTTGATTATCTATATTTTTCGCTTTAATTAAGTCCTCAATTAGCCCCTCAGTTTTTGAATACACAAGTGTAATTTTTACCCCTGTAAGGTTGGCAATTTGTTGTGCAGTTTCTTCTGCTTCAGTATAGGTATTTAGAATGCCATTGACAAAATAGCAGTTAGTATCAGATAACCTGTTGATAGTCCCGGATTTGGGCGATTTTTCGACCCAATTCCCATCGTAGCCGAACAAAAAATTTTTCAGGGCATCTCCAGTTAATATAGCTCGTTCTCTTTGGCGAGGATGTTCCAGAAAAGGTTCTGCTCCCAATGTCTTACCATGAGTATGTCGCCCCAATTCATAGTGCTTTCTATCTGATTCGAAGTCAATGAAGTCAGCCACGTTCTAAGGTTTTTCTGTTTGAGAAAGGAGTTAGGTTAAAAGCGTTCAACAGACAGGATGCAGTCAATCGGGGTCTGTTTTTTGGCTTGAAGAATAATCATAAGGGTATTAATCAAACAATTGGTTTAGGTGGACCAATAAATTCAATATTGCCAATTCTCCTGAATTCTGTTGCAGATGTGAATGTGCGATCTTTTTTAGTGCCGTTTGGCGTATTTTCATTTTGACTCCCAGTACGGCCAGCTCCTATAGAAATGTATTTATTTTCATTTTTATGTACTTCAATCACTATTTCAACATGTTTTCCATTATTTAAAACAACTACATCACCTGGCATTAATTCTTCAAAGCCTATTTTTTTATACCCCCCTTTTTGGTGTTTTATTTCATTTGCAGAGAAATACTTGCATTCTGCATTCATGATTGTATTTCCCGAAAAGCCGGATTTATACATTACTTCACCTACAAAAAGGTTACAACTGGTATGCCCAGTATTATATATTACCCCATAGAAACCATTTTGCCAATAATGAATGGCTTTTTTAATTGAATGATAGTCATCAGAATTTACGTTTTCAGGCAGATTCTTTTGAGCAATTCTCGCAAGAATTCTTCTCTGGCCTTCGGTAATTTTATTCCACCATGCCCAGAAAATAGAATTATTCTCTTCTGGAAAATTAGATGGCCTTAAAATAGCGTATTTTAAATTTCGGTTTTGAGTAAAAAACCAATCTGTGGTTTGATCGAATTTTTTAAATTGATCAATAATTATTGCCGTATTGGCAACAGACGTGGTATTGTTCGCTATTGTTGCTTGTATGTTGCTCATTTTTAAAGAATTAATTACTGATTGATGATGTGTGCACAAGTAGCAGAATGGTATGTAGGCCATACATTTTAAGAGCCTCACATATCCCTCCATACCCCATCCCCAAAATTTGTTACCCTACCACCCAAGCCACATCTCCCTCCAGCACCGACGTGCGCTCAGAAGTCATCAGATCACCCGGATTGCAGGTGCCGTTGGCGTATTGGCCCTGCGTAATCCAAAACCGCACATAGACCATATCCTGCGAGTCGAGTACCTTGAGGTGGAGGTAGTAACCGGGGTGGAAGTCTTTGACGGGCGATTGTTCCAGTGCCGTTTCCAGCGCTTCGGCTCCGTTTTGAAGGTGCCCAAGCGCTTGATTGAGCGTGTGCTGCGGCACGAGGTTCAGGGCAGTGGCGTGGGTGCGGAGCAGCCCGGTCAGCTCCTGAATGCGGGTTTGGATATCCCTGAAATCACCGGCTTCGATGCGGCCGTGCTGCAAGGCATAATAACCGGCTGCCGCTTTTCGGAAGTGGTCAAAAACAATGGGTTTGTAATCTGTGTTTTTTGAAAAAATGCGTTGTAATCCAAGGAAATACGCCCCTATTTCGTGCAAGGCAGCGCGCCCTTTGTCGGCATTACTCAGCGAAATGATCTCGATGCCCCCATTGCCGGAAGGCATAAAATCGCGCGTGCGGTCAAGGCGGCGGTTGAGTACCGGAAAACAGTTTAATTGAAGCGAAAAATGTTCAAGATCCCCGGGTTCGATGCCTGACGGGAAAACTAATTTGAACCAGACGAGATCTTCCTTTATGGTTTCGCCCAAAATTTCTGCGCCACATAATTCGCTTATTGCTTCAGGAGGCGGCGTTTTTTGCAAATCGGAGGCCCGAACCTGTACAAAGCAGTGATTGTATTGTTGCAGAATGCTTTTTTCGATGCTGTAGAGGTGCATAAACTCCTCATCCACATACCGGGCACTTTGCTGGTCAAGCGCCTGTTGGTCGGCCCAAAGCCCCATTTTTGCAGGTTGTGATGCTTCGTTGTGCTGCCAGATGACCAAAGGCAAAAGCCGGTATAGCGCTTCCCGCCGCGCTTCATTTTTCACATTCCAGTGGGCATAAAAACAAAGCGGCTGGTCTGGAGAGAGCGGAGCATCTAATTGGATGCCCACCCAAAAAACGCCGTTGTGAAAAGCAGACGTCGCATTGCTGAATATCGTTCGGCTTCGCGTATGTTCTACAACTTCGTTCAGTGAGTGGCTAGTTGCTGTATATTTTACCCGGGCTTTAATTAATGGAACAGGAAGTAGTGGCGCAAAAAACAACTGATGCGGCGCTGCCTGGCCCAATCGTGCAATGGTCAGTACATCTTCGTCCGGGCGCAGAACATAGTTGTTTTGACGGGGTTGTGCATACGCCAGGGCATGTGCCGGTACCGGGCGGGTTTTTACATCAGGACGCAAGCGGAGTTCGATGCGTTTTTGAATGGCGTCGTTACTGTCGACCAAGTCTCGGTGCAAAACACTCAGTTCTCCGGACATCCAGTCAATAAAAAGGCGCACTTCCGGGCGAAGGGCTTCCACGTTGCAATTGAAACGGCCGGCAGCCTGCGTTTGCAAGCGGGCACGTATGGATTCAAAAGTTTGCATAATCAGACGTTTTTAAGGATTCAGGTCAATGCGGCTGGCTTCGAGGCTTAGATGGCGTCCGCCGTTGATTTTCATGTTTTGGCCAGCCGTGAATTCTGTTGCTTCACTTTCGGTTTTTAGTTTTTTCCGGGCCTTGATTTCGATGTCGTCTGCCTCAATGGTCAGTTTTCCGCTGCGGTCGTCAATTTTGAAGGACACCTTTTCGGTCGTAAAGCCTTTTTTCTTGTTTTTGGGGTCGTGCCATTGGGCCGCGTTTGCCGAACCCTGGAAAAATGCGCCCAGGACAAAAGGAGATTTTTCGATGTTGAAATCTTCAGATTGTATGACAACCCGGTCTTCCGGCTCGGGCAAAAAATACATGCCTCCAAAACCGGTGTAGGGCGTCAGTACCCGCAACCAGGGCGACAGGGTTTTTTCTCCATCGCCAATAAATTCTACGCGCACACGGCCCAGTTTATCCGGGTCGTTGTGGTCTTTTACGATGGCCATAAGCGGACCACACAGCGGGTGGTTCGAGTTTTGCATTCTCACAGGAAAGGGGAAACCTGAAGGAATGGCCGTAAACGTATTGCTGTAAGCGTTGTCTCTATTTACAATATGATTCACCTCGATGAT
>JABWAJ010000238.1 GCA_013361075.1 Saprospiraceae bacterium
GAAGGCCGCGTCCAGGACCAGGGCGGGCGGCTCCCCCCGGAGCACGATCCGGGAGGCGGGCCGAGACCCGCCCACGAGGCCTTCCCCCGTGCCGCGCACCAGCTCGACCAGGGAGTCGTTCTCGAGGCCGGTCATGGGGTGGACCGTGAAGAAGACCCCTGCCACCTCGGCCGGGACCATCTCCTGCACCACCACTGCCATGGCGAGGCCGGTGCCGCCCAGGCCCCGGTCGACCAGGTAGCCGAGCACCCGGGGCGCGAAGAGCGAGCGGAAGCAGTCGGCCACCCGGGCCGCGACCTCATGGGACGGGACGCGCAGCGCGGTCTCGTAGAGGCCAGCGAACGAGTGCCCGACCAGGTTCATCCTTAAGGGCTATTTTGAGTTTGAGTGCCTGCTCAAAGATTTCAAGGGCTTTTTGAGGTTCCTTCATCAGGTCATATGCTACACCTATATTGAGCAGGCAGACTGCCCTCCCCGACTCCTCTCCGATCTGGTCGTATATTTTTAAAGCTTCCAGATGAGCATTGAGCCCGCTGGGGTAATCGCCGATGTATTTGTAAACAATGCCGAGATTGTTGTAAGCATCGGCTATTCCCATTGGGTTGTTTTGGCCCGCATGAAGGCGCATGCTAAGTTTGAGTTGCTCCATGGCTTGCGGGTAGTCTTCTTGCATGCCGTAGCTGATGCCCATATCGTTGTGCAACTTGGCCTGCCTCGAAAGGTAGTTTCCTGCTTCAGCCTCCCTGCTGGCCATCAGCTGAATTTCCAGCGCCCTTTTCAGGTCTGTCCTTCTAAGCTTGCGACCCAGTGCAATCAAGGCATCTATGCGGGTGGTATCCTTGCTGTTGTCAGCTGCTTGTTGCAGGCTGTCCAATTCGGTAGTTTGGGCCAACCCTTTCTGCGGTACACAAAGAGCGGTCAGAGCAAGGCAGGCGAACAAGATGGGAGGCCAGGTTTTCATGTTACTTTCAATATAGGAATAATCAACAGGATTTCCACACCGGTAATTTGCCCGGTATTATCTTTCAAAATTGTAGTTTTTTCCCGGATATGATAGTGTTTCAGGGCATTGAGTTTTTCAACCTGTTTTTGCCAGGGCTCCATGTCCCCGCGATAAGCGGATCTGCCTACGGTCCGGTAGCCCGGAGACCCGCCTGAATTGTGACAAAATTTCAGGTAAACTTCGTCGCCGTCAACATCCAGCGTCAGGTGTAAATGCCCCGCAGATTGTTCCAGCATAGACAACTCAACAGCGCTTTCAGAGAAAAAAGGAAAAACGAGCGAAGGGATGTGCAGGTCCCTGGAAGGCCCCGGTTGCCGGATGTCTATCTGATATTGAAAACCATCTCCATAACGCAGTTTTTGCAACTTGAGGTACCATTCCAGCACTTCCATCTCATTACTCAGCAAGGCGCTTTCTTCCTGAAAATGTTCCAGCCGGTACCGGATTAATTTGCTGAAAAGTGAGAGGTAAGACAGTGCTGATTTTTTATCATTTTCAGTAATGAAATATTGAATGGCGCTGAGGGCGTTGAATAAAAAGTGGGGGTTCATTTGTGCTTTGAATGCCTGTGCTTTTAATTCTTCCATTTGGCGCTGGGCTTCCATCAGTTTTTTTTGTTCCTGTAAGGCGAGTTGTTGCACGCGAACCCGGTACAGCCTGATGGCACAAACGGAGGCAATTGCCCTCAAAATGCGCAGGTGTTGTTCGGTGAAAAAATTAGGCTCCGGATGCTCACAATCGATAACGCCCAAAACTTTTCCTTCCATCAGAATGGGCACTGTAATTTCAGAAAGGCGGGGCATATCGTCTATGATATAACGGGGATCTAAAGAGGTGTCTGCAATAATTTCGGCTACGCCGGTCAGCGCTACCGAGCCTGTTATTCCATGCCCCAGCGGAATGTCAATCGGTTTTAAAATACGCTTTTCTTTTGGGTTTTTGGGCCCATAAGCTGCTTTTTGAACCAGTGTTTGCTTATTCCCATCCACCAGATAAATAACACAATCAACAAAACCTAACTGCGAAATGCAGTTTTTAGCCAAATCCCATAGAATTTCTTCTTCCGTGTTTTTTTCCAAAATAGAAGTAGAAAAATACAGGAAAATTTTTTCTATTTCTTCAAATGAAAACAACTTCGATGAATCGGAGTTGGGATGGGTTTCGGTTTGTGTCTTATCCATGGATTTGATTTAATAAAGCCTTGGTATTCAAATATCAGGTCCCTGCTTTAAAAAAACCACCCTGGCAGGTTATGGAGGTGTGTAAAGCTCATTGAATACGGATAGCGAATTCAGCTATTTCAACATATTCAGCTCTTTATACAACCCCATGCCCGCCAGGGCAGAAAAAAATCCTAACTATTTTAACAACAATTTCAATACATGAGGGCTTCCAGCCTCCGGTTGAATGCGGACAAGGTACATCCCTGCCGGGTAGTGAATTAAAGACAAGGTTTCAGGTGTTTTGCCGGCTGCTATTTGTCGGGTGAGCAGCAGTTGACCGTTCAGATCTGTTACCTCCATCGTCACATTCAGGCCGGAGTATGGGCTGAGGTCTATGTAAAAATTGCCTTTGCCAGGGTTGGGATATGCAGTTGGAACCGGGGACAAGGATACCAGGTTGGCTGCATCAATCAAGCCGTCCTGGTCAGGCAAGACAACTAAGGGCTGCACGCCGCCGCTCACACTAACTTCATCAAAAATGGAAGTGACAGCCGTGTTGTTGTTGGTACTCTCCGTATAAATGCCCATGAGTACGCAATTCCCGGTATTGAGTTGTGCACTTCCTACAAATTGCCATTGCGTGCCGTTTGAAGAAGAATACAGGTTGTATGTATTTCCGGTGCGGCTGATGCGAAACCATACTGCCCCGGGAAGAACCGCAGATTGCTGCATCTGGGAATTCATATTGGCCGTCGTCCGGATTTCGCGCCGGATGGTATTGTTGAGGCCCGTTTTCAGGGCTACCTTGCGGGCACCGGGTTGCAGGCTCTCCCGAATCATCACACCACCCCAGCCGGTGTTTGGATTGACATTGTTGACGCGGGCAATGATTTCGCCGTCGCCGCACAGATCTACATAGACAAAGTGAGCAACGTCGCTGTTTGGGATGGAAAAACCGCTCGATGTAACGTAGTAGGCACCTTCACACGGAGAGTGTGTTGCGCTGCCGTTGGCAGTAACACCGATGTTATCGTTGTCCCATGGGGCTTTGATGCTCGTGTCTTCCGTTACTTCAATCATGGCAATCACCTCGGTGGAATTGCCGCACTCGTCGGTCACTGTTACCGTCACCGGCACTACCTGGCCCAGTAAATCACACCCCAGCACTTCGGGGCTAATGGCTACCGTGATCTCACCGCAGGCATCAAAGGTGGCACCGAGGTTGAGCACATCGGCGGGCTCAAGCACGTACCCATCCGGGTCTGAAATGGCAATTACACCATTTGCTGCCACAGCAACGGGTGGCGTATTGTCCTGTACCTGGATGGATTGGTTGAAAACCGCCAGGCTCTGGTTGCCGCAGGCGTCCACTAAGCGCCAGGTACGCACCCGGTTGAACGCTTTGGAACAGCCTGGATCTGGAGTAGTGACGTCAGCGATTAACTCCAGGCTTGCACTACCACAAGCATCGGCACCTGTAGGCGTCATGGCCAGTGCATTGACTAAGCCTGCTGCATCATCACATTCCAGCACGACGTCTAAAGCGCCTGCTACCATGGTAAATGCAGGGGGGGTATCGTCATACACTGCAATCGTTTGGGTATAAGATTGTGCGCTGCTGTTGCCGCAGCCATCTTCCAGGGTCCAGGTACGGGTGCGGATGTAGGCATTCGGACAACCTGGATCGGGTGTAGTTTGATCATTTGTCAGTACCAATGACACGGAGCCGCTATTGTCATCTCCTTCGGGTTCCATGTTCAGTGCTGCGTCTATTGCTGCCAGGTCGCTACAGTTTAGGGTAGCGTCTAAAGCACCGGGGGCGGTGGTAAAGGCAGGTGCGGTATTGTCATCACAGCTTAAGGTGAAAAATATTTCATACCGCGTACCTGTTGGCCACCCATCTGTGTCCAGCCTGATGCTGTAATACCCGGAAGCCAGAGGTCCCATTCCCGAAATAACGTTGCTACCCCAGGGGTCTTCGGGCCCGTTTAAAGGCACATCTTCCACGGTAAGATTCGGGCTGTCCCAGGGCACACAATTATCGCCCAGCCAGAATGAAAAATCGAGCTCTGTAGGGTTTCCGTGGGTAACATATCCAAACTGGATGGCTTCCAGCACATATCCCTCGGGCACAAAAAAAGTAAACAGGTCGTAGTAATCTACTTCTGCGGGAAACAGGCATCCTTCTATTTCAAAGACAAGTTCATCCGGAGAAATATCGCCGAAAGCGAGAAGGTCGGGGTTGTCGGCTGTCGTAATGCCTCCAAAATCTCCGTCAAAACAATCGTCGTAAAGGAAAACCTGTGCCTGAAGATTCGGGGTTACGCAGCACAGTACAATTAAAAAATTCAGCATAAAAAAAAGCCGTTTCATCCTACGTAATTTTTTTAGGTGTAAAAAGCGGGTGAAAATTTGTTGGTCCGGGCAATTGAAACAGTCGGGTGATTCCTCCCGGAAATCGAAAGCAAATTGTACCTGGAGGGAGAGCGATTGCGCGCAGAATTGACGGATGGAGGTTTTGGTTTGATGAATTAGGCCTGTGACTTTGTGGAACAAACGATCCTGTCTTTTTTCATCTTCTTCAGAAAAAATAAATTTCCGGGTAACATCCTGCACTTATATGATATTAACCTGATGTCCGGCACTTTATACCATGCCGTTTACTCCTTAGAATGCATACTATTTTTTGACAGCTAAACCACTCCATCCATGATTACCAAGTACCTCAAAAAAACGCTCATCACTTGTGCGTTTCTGTTTTGCGCACTGATTTCAACAACCATTCTACCTGCACAAATCAGCATTGGCGGTAAGCCCTACAGTTTTAGTCAGGGGCTTTCGCCCAAAAACATGCCGGTTGTGAAAATGCCTGAGATTAACCTGCAAAAAATCCAGGAGGAAGACGAATCTGATAAAATGACCGGCCAACCTCCGCGGTTTGGCTATCCGATTGAAGTCAATCTGAACCTGACCAATTCAGGGGTTTGGGAAACCTTGCCAACCGGTGACCGTCTGTGGCGCCTGAGCATCGAAGCGCCCGGTGCAAAATCCATCAACCTGCTCTACAACGATTTTTATTTGCCACAGGGCTCTGTGTTTTTTATTTACAGCGCCGACAAGACGCACGTAATTGGTGGCTTTACCTCGGCCAACAACAAAGCCGACCGGGTTTTTGCTTCAGGCCTGGTGTATAGCGACCACATTGTACTTGAATACTACGAACCGGCAGCGACTACAAAAAAAGCAGCGGACCAAAAACCGGCCATCAACATCCAGTATGTGGTACACGGCTACCGGTACATTCAGGTGCATAAAGATGATCTGGAAAAAGCTTTTGACGATTCCGGAAACTGCAATGTCAATACCATTTGTGCAGAAGGCAACAACTGGCGCGATCAAATCCGGTCTGTCGCGCTGATGCTGGTTGGCGGAACGCGCTGGTGCACAGGGTACCTGGTCAATAATACAGCTCAGGATTGCCGGGCTTTATTCCTGACTGCCAACCATTGTCTTTCTACTTTTGATGCCGTCAACAACCCAAATGCCAATACCTTCAGTTTCATCTGGCGTTACGAAAGTCCGAACTGCACCCCAGACACAGACGGACCCACCAATTTGACCACTTCTGGTGCAACCGTACTCGCCAATCCAGGAAACCCGGGAGATATTTTCAGCAGTGATTTTGCCTTACTGGAGTTAACAGAAAGCCCCCGGGCGGCTGGATACGACGTGCATTTTGCCGGATTCGATGCCACCACGACTCCGCCTGCAGCAGCTACCGGCATCCACCATCCAAGTGGTGATGTTAAAAAAATATCTATGGAAAATGATGCCCTGACCGGCACCAGTTACAGCAGCGGCAGTGGTACAGCAACGCATTGGCGCATTACGGACTGGGACAGCGGTACCACCGAACCGGGTTCTTCCGGGTCGCCTGTTTTTAGTAATGCTACAGGCAGAGCCATTGGCTTTCTTTCCGGCGGTGGTGCTGCCTGCGGTAACAATGAATCGGACTGGTACGGCCAGATTGGCTATAGCTGGAACAATGCCGGCGCTACAGACAGTCGCCGCAGGCTGCGCGATCACCTTGATCCTGTAGGGTTAGGCGCAACTACGGCCCTGAATGGAACGGACGGAACCTGCTGCGATGTTGCCATTGTTGGTGTTGCCAAAACCAACGAAATTTGCCCCGGTGCCAGCGATGGCTCCATCACAGTAACCGCAACAACAACCAATGGCCCTCTCGGATTCTCCATCTCAGGGCCTGTCAATCAAAGCAACGGTACGGGGATTTTCACCGGACTGCCACCCGGCAATTACAATATTGTGGTCACAGACAGTGGTGTGGCTTCTTGTGTCGCAAATGCCTCAATCAACATTGCTCCGGGTGCTGACAATACCCCTCCTGTGCTGTTTTGTCCAACCGACCTTACGGTTTCCTGCGATTCCATTAACCAGCTTGCCGCAACGGGTGAAGCGACCGCCACAGACAATTGCGATCCGTCTCCTGTAGTAACGTATGCCGACGAAGTATTGAGTGGCGACTGCGAATGGCAATGCACCGTAGCCAGAACCTGGAAAGCTGTCGATGTATATGGAAATGAAAGTACCTGCGTTCAAAAAATCATAAGTTCCTCCCTTCCCTTGCTACAGGCTGCCCTTTCTAAAGACATAGATGGCGATGGTGTTGTAGATCCCCTCGTGGTGGGGCGTTCGCACGGCAAGGTTACTCTGGACGCCGCCGACGCGGCCTGCATCATCAGTTGGATGCCCTCCAAAGGCGATTCGGCAATGGCTTTGATTACGGAGCAGGTAGAGGTAGAGGGCGATTGCCTGCCGGGTACAAACCCTATTGACGTTGACGGTACTCTCATGAATCCACTTTTTGCTGAGGGGCTGGAACTAAGCCTCAAAGTACGCCTGAATCCTGGTTTTGGCGATACCCTGCTTGCTGAAACCGGCTGCCCAATCAAGCCCATCGTGCTTCAGTTTCTGCCACCCAATCCAACTGTTTCAGACTTGTTGCGCCTCAGCGATATCGCTTTGGGCAACCTGATCGGGCCGCCCCATCTGGAGGCACTACTGGATGCCATTCGCTGTGTGAATGAAGGGTACGATATCTGCGATAAGGTAAATGAAAGCCCTCGTCCTGGTAAAAAATTGCAGCGTGCCGTATCACAGCTACAATTGCCAGATTTCCGGTTATTCCCCAATCCAACTTCCGGCGATGTAACCGTTGATTTGAGCCAGTACCCCAACCAGGCTGTGCGTTTGGAGGTGTACGACGTGCAGGGACGCCTGCTGCAGGTGCAGGAAATTCATACTGCCGAAATGATTATGGTTCGCCCCGGCCTTGCTGCTTACGAAGATGGGATTTATCTGATTCGGGTACAGGTTCCGGGGTTAAAGGCAATTGCAAAAAGAGTTATACTCCATCGCAATTGATGCCTGTTGTTGCTTGAAAACAAAACGTGAGCCGAGGTTGTGTAATAAGGTGCAAAAGGCAAAAGGCAAAAGGCAATAATTTCGTAAAGCTTGATGTATTCGTAATCAAATAAGAAAAAATCACGAAAACATCAAGCTTTGCGAAACAAAATTGCCCCTTACTCCTTGCCTTTTGCCTCTTTACACAACCTCGGCTCACGCACAAGCTGATCAAAGCTAAACTATTCCTCCTTTGCCTTTTTTCGGCGCGTTTTAAACAGTTCTACAACCTCTTTTTCTTTCAGGAAGCCCAGGTCGAGGAACACGGAAGAGACAAATTTTTTGATGTCCTGATAATCCTTACCGCGCTTGTCGGCATATCGTTTCAGCAACTTGTCTATGTAATTCATGGAGAGGTTTTCCAAATCCTGGTTGAACCGCTCGTTGGCAAAGATGTGCATGTATATCGGGAAGATTCTGGATACCTCGATAAAATCGGGGTAAGCAT
>JABWAJ010000239.1 GCA_013361075.1 Saprospiraceae bacterium
TTGCAGACATAGCCGGCAGCTATGATGAAAAAATTCAACGCAGTATAAAATAAAATTTGCCGAACGTAGCCAATTAGTGAATTCCCGAACAAGCTCTTAAATAATCACGCAAATCGTTTGAAGCGATCACGCCATCATTGGATTACCCGAAATGAAACTGTCTTTTGCCTCTTTAGGGTCGCTGAAATAATAACTGTCAACTTTTCCAGTATGCCTTTTGCTCCTACCCTTAGTTGGGGAACCGGGATTGTGTAAAGAGGCAAAAGGCAAATTGCAAAGGGCAATTTTGTTTCGCAAAGTTTGATGTTTTCGTAAACGATCAGATTGATTTTACGGAATCGTTTCATTTTACGAAATTATTGCTTTTTGCCCCTTGCCCTTTGCACCTTATTACACAACCGCCTCGGTTAGAACCAAAATGCCTTGCCTGGCAAAACCGACGCTTATTAATTCAGCGCCCCTTGCTCAACGCGGCCAGATATGACCTCCGAAGCCTGACGTCTGACATCCAATGTCTGACATCTGACAAAGATTAGTCTTCGTACACGTTCACGAAGCCCAGTTCGTGGAAACCAACAATCGGGCCTGGCTTGCCGGAAGCAAAGCTCCAGCGCAAACGGGCGATGAAGCGGTATACACCTTCGCTGAGGGTCTTTTTGTTCAGTGTTACGTCAACCGTATAGGTGTTGGGAACACCTGCGTCGCCGATGCTCGCCTGTGGGTTCACGCCGGTTTCAGCGCCGCCCATTTGTTCCAGCAATACGTCGCAAGTCCACTTGCCGCCACCGAGGAAAGCGGTAAAAATGCCGCTGGTTTTCCAGATGAAGCGAACGGTGATTTCCTGATCGCGCTGGATGCTGTAGTTGGTCGGTACGAGTTTACCCGGGGTGCCCACCGGTACGCGGTCGAAGTCTTCTGTGGAATCGCCTTCCAGGATGTAAGCGTTGCCGGATACGTGCAGGTTGGTTGGATTGATTGCAATTTCGAATGGCATGGTTGTTTGAGTTTGTGCACCTGTTTGTTTTTGGGGTGCAGGTTAAAAATGTGGTTACAGTTGTTTATGGCCTTGCATCTGACGTCTGACATCTAATGTCTTATGTCTAACATCTAATGTCTTATGTCTAACATCTAATGTCTGACGTCTAACATCTCAAAAGATCAGTCTTCGTACACATTGATGAAACCGAGGTCGTTAAACCCTACGATCGGGCCTGGTTTGCCGGAAGCGAATCCCCAGCGCAGGCGGGCTACGACGCGGTAAACACCTTCGTTCAGTGAGTTTTTGTTGATCTTCACGTCAAGTTCGTAGAAGTTCGGGGTGCCGGTATCGCCAACAACAGATTTTGGATTAGCCGCTGTCTCGCCGCCGCCCATTTGCTCCAGCAATACGTCGCAGGTCCATTTGCCCCCGCCGAGGAAGGCGGTGAAAATGCCGCTGGTTTGCCAGTGGAAGCGAACGACGATGTCCTGATCGCGTTGGATGCTGTAATTGCTGGTTACGAGGTTGCCGGGAATGCCCACGGGCACGCGGTTAAAATCAGCTGTAGAGTCACCCTCCAGAATGTGGGCGTGACCGGTCACTTTCAGGTTGGTTGGATTGATTGCAATTTCAAATGGCATGGTTGTTTGAGTTTGCGCACCTGTTTGTTTTTGGGGTGCAGGTTAACAATACATCCGCTGTTCTTTGTTTCGGATTACGAGACAAAGATGCAGGTGCCCTGCTTAAAAAGCGCTTAAATGCGACTGAAGTGTTGCTGAAAGTTTGGTAAAAAATGGGTTAAGTGGTCGCCAATTTTAGCAGGCATATCCCCAAAACCGGTTAAATCCCTGTATATTCAGTGTCGAAAATGGCATACGGGAGGCGGAACTTCGACTTTGCTTCGACTGATTTTGGCTTCGCTTAGCCAAGGGCTTAGCGTCTGCGCACGAGCAATAATCAGAATCAGAATTCACAGGATTATAGAATTTTCAGGATGGGCAATTCTGTGAATGCTGAAATTCTGTGAATTCTGATTCTGACAACGAAACAATACCCTCTACCGGATCAGCGTCGCAAATCCCTTAATCTCCACCAGCTTCCCACGCGGCTCCCGGTAGGAAACCAGTACGACATACACCCCGGGCGGAGCTTCATCGCCGGTATTCTGTACGCGGCCATTCCAGGCGTCGTCGGGGTTGTTGGTTTCAAAAACCTGCTCACCCCAGCGGTTCCAGATGCTCAGGCGGAAAGCGGTAGCACCTTCCATGATGCCGACGCCTTTGAAAAAATCGTTCGAGCTGTCGCTGTTGGGCGTAAAGGCATTGGGCAAAAAGTAGCGCACCTCCGGCAGAATGTCAATGATCCGGATCAGGGTATCCTTGCAACCGCTGGGGTGGGTCACGACTTGCATGACTTCATAAATGCCGGTGTCCCGGAACGTATAGACCGGACTTGGCAACGAGGAAGTTGCGCCGGTGTCAAAATCCCAAAGCCAGCGGATGGCTCCCTGCGATTCATCGGTGAAGGTCACCGTAGGCTGGATGCTGCTGGGATCTTCGGGCGTGAAGGAAAATCCGGCTTGCGGAGAAGGGCGCACGACAATGAGGTTATTAAAAATGGTATCCGTCTGGCAGCCAATAGGCGACGTGATGTCTACTGAAACGGTGTACGTGCCGGGCAATTCGTAGGTATAAGTCGGGCTGATTTCGTCGCTCGTTCCACCGTCACCGAAATTCCAGACAATGTCGTATGTCTCGTCAATGGGGAAAGAAAGGTTGTCGAAAAACACAGCAACCGGAGCACAGCCATTGGCTTCGCTGGGCGAAACGACAATCAGCGCAGGCACCGGAAAATAGGAGATAATGCGGGTTCGGTCATCTTCACAACCGTTGGTATCCCGCACCGTCAGCGTTACAGGCAACTCCCCCGGAATCTGGTAATTGTGAAACGGATTTTGCTGGGTAGAGCGCTGGTTGTCCCCAAAATCCCAGTCCCAATCGGTCAGACAACAACTGCCGGTCGTGGAAAGATCGGTGAAGGTCACCGGCCCGGCCACGCAGGTATCGTATTCAAACTCAAAATCGGCTCGTATTTCGGGGTAAACATTTACAAATATGGTTGCTGTGTCGGCACAATTTGTACCCGGATTCAAAAACAAAGTGCCGCCGTACTGACCTACACCGGGGAAGGTAACCGTTGGGCTCCAGGGAGTAAACGTACGCACGGTATCATTGATGAGGAACTCCCATCGATACACGTCTATAAATTGTTGCAAATAAGAGGTATTTTCAAAGGTAATGGTATTGTTGCCACAGGAATTGATCACGAATTCCTGACCATCTATGACCTCATTTGAAGCGACCTGGGCAATGACCTGCGGGTCGCAGTTGGCCACATTGAATTGAAAATCGCGCAAGACCCGGCTTAGCAGTACTCCATTACGGTATTCGGAAACGCAAACGCCCACCACGAACTGCCCCTGAACCTCCGGCGTGCCGGTGATCATCCCCGTCAGGGGGTCAATAGACACCACGGGGTTGCCCCCCATGGGTGCCAAAGACGTATAAGTAGGAACGGTAAACGAAACCGTGCCATAAGGCGGCGGGCAGGCCGGATCGGGATAAGCACCGGCACAACTGCTGGCAAGGCTGGCCGGTGTGGTAATCTGGCCGCCACCGAGCAGGGGAGTGCAAAATTCGTACACCAATTGATCTCCGTCGGGGTCGGTGGCTGAGTGGTCAAATTCGAGGGGTTGGTTGACACAGATCACGGTTGGCGGAAAGGCATCAAACTCCGGGCTGCTGTTGCACAACTCCTGTGCGTCAGGCGTGATTTCCACAGAATAGGTCGCTCCTGAACTTTCAGGGTTGATGAGGTTATTGATCGTAATGTTGCGGCAGCAGCGCTGGTAGGAAACGTGATAGCTTTCAGTAGAAGAAACCGGTAAAGAGAGGTTAAAATAGTATACCCCCTCTTCCACACAAACGTTGGGTGGAATCAGGCAGGGATAGTCAGGTGCTTCTACATTTCTAAACTCTGCGAGGGGCACGTCAATGCGCCGGAAAAAAGATCCCTGATTCAGGCTGGAACAATCGGTATTTCCGCCACAGCGGTACACAGCGATCAGAGCCTGGGGGTCAAAATTTGCACAATCTGTACAATTACAATCGCGGTATACTTTGAGGGTAAAAGCGTAATTGCCCTTTCCCAGACATTCGTAAGTTATGACGCCACCCACAATATGCCTGGCCTGGAGGAATCCGGCAGCAAACAACACGAAGAGCGCAGTAGTTGTAGTTTTCAATAGCAATCGCATGTGTGTTTTTTATAGAGACGTTAGATTTCAGACAATAAATATCAGACAACAGAATTAGCCTGAGTCTTGCATTTTGGCAACGATGCCGTCATAAAACCCCTGCAAAATAAAGCTTATCCTGCAATATTACTACGGGTTTCACACTGTCCTTTTATTCATCCTAACGCACCAAAGTCACGAAACCTTTATAAAATTCCGGAGTGCCCCGCGGATGATTCAGCGACACTTCATACAGATAGACACCCTGCGGCGCCTGTTGGTTGCCAATCAGGCCATCCCAGCCAAAATCGGGGTTGCTGGATTCAAAAATCAACTCGCCCCAACGGCTCCAGATTTTCATGCTGAACGTTTGAACACCCCGCAGGAAACCTTCTCCTTTAAAGACGTCATTTACGGTATCATTGTTGGGTGTAAAGGCATTCGGCATGTGAAAAGAAATAAAAGGAATCACGTCTACGAGACGGCTGGTGGTATCCTGGCATCCGAAAACATTCGTTACGCGCAAAATCACACGATGGAGTCCCGTATCCTGCAAGGTATAAACAGGATTTTGGTCAATGGAAGTATGCACCCCGTCAAAATTCCAGTTCCAGCGCCAGGCATCTATGGAAAGGTCCGTAAAATTGACGACCGGGTTAAACGGATCCGGCTTTTCGGGCAAAAATGTAAAGTCGGCCTCCGGCCCCGGGAATACCCGAATCAGTTGCCGAAAAACGGTATCTGTCAGGCAACCGATGGGCGAAGTTATGGACAGCGAAACATCATAAGTTCCGGCTTCCTCAAACACATGTACAGGGCTGATATCGCTGCTGGTGCTGCCATCTCCAAAATCCCAGCGGATCTCGTAGGTTTCATCTATGGGGTTGGATAGGTTGTTGAAAGCAATCTCCGCCGGGGGGCAATCTTCCACCCGGTTTGGCGAAACGAGAATCAGGTTGGGCACCGGAAAATAGCTGACGAATTTTTGGATGGTATCCCGGCAACCATCTATGTCTTCTACCTGAAGCGTCACCACCCGTTGGCCGGGATCGCGGTAATTGTGTTGCGGCGATTGGGTATTCGACACTTTGCCGTCGCCAAAACGCCAATCCCAGGAGACAATTTCTCCGGATCCCGTTACCGATAAATCCCTAAAATCCACCAATCCGGCAACACAGGTATCGTAGTCGGAAACAAAATCGGCAGTGATGCCGGGGTAGATATCCACCTTTACAAAAGCGGTGTCGGGGCAGATGCCTGCGGTATTCAGCAACAATCGCCCGGTATAACTGCCCGGAGCCGGAAAATCTACCGCAGCATTCCATTGATTAACGAGTGTTGGCGGGCCGCCAAGATCAAACTCCCACCTGAAACTGGTGATGTTTTGTTGGTGAAAGCTTTGGTTGACAAACAGCAGGGAAAGGTCTCCGCAAGATTTGTACTCGTACACTCCGTTTACCGGATCTCCCTGTAAATCAGCCGACACCAGCACCTGGCAGGCAGTCACGTTGAATTGAAAATCGCGGCGAATGGTGCTCATCAACACCCCGTTCCGGTATTCCGACACACAAATACCGACCACAAACTGGCCAATGGTATTGGGGGTGCCGGTCAGGATACCCGATGTAGCCCCAATACTGAGTCCGGAAGCTGTTCCTAACGGGTTCAGTGCTGTGTAGTTTGGGGCATTAAAGTTAACACCCGTGTAGGGAGGGGGCCGGTCAGGGTCGGGTGCCACGCCATTAGGACCGAAATTGCCCATGGTACCTCCACCCAAAAAAGGCGTGCACAGTTCATAAATCAGCAGGTCGCCGTCTGCATCGGTCGCAACATGGTTAAATGTAAAAGGTTCTCCTGCACACAAAACAGCCGGAGGAAAATTATCGAAAGTCGGGCTGTTGTTGCAGGAAGCCTGCGCCGCAGCGGTCAACTCCATGGTGTAGGTAGCGCCGGAAGACCCGGGATTTAAAATATTGGTAATCGTGTTGTTGCGGCAACAGCGCTGATAGGTTATGAAATAACTTTCGTCTATGATGGGCAGGTTAATGATCGGGAAAATGTATTCCCCTTCTTCAACACAAACATTGGCAGGCACCACCACACAAGCATTGCCCGGATTGGGGTCAACCGGATTGATTGCCGGAGGATCCAGCTCATACACCGCAATCGGAGTATTGTCTCCTGCCCTGAAAACAGTAACAGAGGCAATATATGCCCCATTAAATGCAGAATCAAATCCTGCTCCGCTACCCTGGCAATCCCGGTATATTTTCATGTTGAAAAGATACGCACGGGATTGAGTCATGGGGTCATTGTTGGTGTAGCCCAAACATTGATAGGTAATCACGCCGCCAATAATATGGGCCGCATTGGCGTTAGTGGCAAGCAGTAGCACCAGAGAAAGGGGCAACAATTTTTTAAACACTTGCGTTATGAAAATTTCGCGTTTCATTCAAACAATATAAAATCTTGAAAATAGTTGATAACAGGAGTCGGAATTCCTAATTACCGATAGCGATCAGAAACAATGAACCGGCTCAATAAAGCTGTTGTTTTTCCGAAATTTCGGAAATCAGGCAGCCGGAAAACAAGTAGCAGCTCGCAACGCTGTCAAATTAAATGATAGTTCTGGAAGAACCACCACTTTTGGAGGCATATTTTGCGACTTAGCCACTTAGCAGACAATAACGCATCATCCCACATTAAAAAAAAGAATACAATCTTCCGAACTTGAAACACTTTTCAGGAAGTTAAATTAATCTGCATGACGATCTTTACAAACCCGGTGCTTCATATGATTCCACAATACCATGTAGAAGGTGCGCTGGCAGCTATAGAAAACAACGGACTAGTTTTATGCCCCACCGATACACTCTGGAGTGTTGCCTGCAATGCCAATGATCCGGTTGCCGTGCTCCGGCTTTTGAGACTAAAACCCAATGCGCACGCTAATAGTTTTGAAGTTTTGGTCGATTCTATAGACATGCTCCGGCAGTACGTCGAACACCTCCACCCCCGCGTTGAAACGTTGCTTTCCTACCATACCCGCCCGTTGACGGTGGTTTTTGAAAAAGGGCGCAACCTGCCTGAAAAAATACAGAATCCCGATGGCAGCATTGCTGTTCGCATCGTTCAGGATGAATTTTGCCGCGACCTCATTGGTTATTTAAAACACCCTTTGGTTTCTACGTATGCCCACCTTGAAGGCACTCCGATGCCTACGCATTTTGGCGCAGTGAGTTCTGCAGTTATTGAAGCGGTGGATTACGTGGTACGGTACCGCCAGAACGACAAATCGCATGGCCAGCCTTCGGTCATGGTGCGCCTGCTGGAAGAAGAAGAGGAAATGGAGTTTTTGAGGGAGTAATGCCCTATGATGCAGCTAACACTTGTGTTATCCGGAAAACGAATGCAACTTCAGGCCGGTGAGCAATGCTCCAACGACCTGGCGATCGTTTCTTTCCAATGTTCCGCTTTTAATGGGCCGGGGAAGCAGATACAAGTCCTGGTTTCCCCGAAAACCGAGGTGTCTCTTCAGCAGATTTCTATTGATTTTGAATACGACTATACTCCTGCGCAAAGTATTTTTTGCAACGGGTTTCAATCCTGGTCGGAAAGCCGGGAATACACTCCTGCCGAGCGCATTCCAACATTAAGATGGTTTGCCCGCCCCTTCATGAAGTACTACGGAGATGCGCATTTTCAGGAAATCCCCCGAAAAAAAGGCTGCTTTCACTCCTGGACTTACAGCTACGTTCGCCCTCAAACCGGGCACTTGTTTTTCCTGGGATCTCTCAACGAAGCGAATGGC
>JABWAJ010000240.1 GCA_013361075.1 Saprospiraceae bacterium
AAAAAGAAAGATGTTATCATGAAAAATCCGGTCAAAACACGCCTTTTATTACAGCCTGCTTTGTTCTGCGGGCTTTTCCTGCTGGCAGCTTGCAGCGGCAACATCATACTGGTACCAGGCAGCAGCAAGCCTTTGGATAAACGATTCATCGGGGAATGGCGCAACGAATCCATGCGGGTAGAATGCGCAACGTTTCGAGGCAGCGATACCACATTTGTGCTGGATGTACCCGCCGGGCAATGGGAAGCCAGGATGCGGATGCAGCCGATTCGAACGACCTACAAAGCCGATGGCAGCTATGTATCAGAATACCGTACCCTGAGCGACAGCGTCTCCCTGCGCAGGGAAGGCCGCTGGACAGCAAACGGCAAACGGCTCATCCTGAACGAAACCCAGCCCGATAAGCGCGAATATGTGAATGAATACACCATCAGCGGCAAACGGGCCAGCTTTTCCTCAACCCTTGACTTCGACGGCGACGGCAGGAATGACGATCAGTACCAGGGCGTACAACGCAAACAATAACACCTGATTTTTACCCATATGAATCCAGAACTTTTGATCCAGGAATTTTCTTACCGCACTTCCCGCTCCGGCGGCAAAGGAGGGCAGAACGTCAACAAAGTAGAGACGAAGGTGGAAGCGCGGCTGGAAATAGCAACCTCTGCTGCATTGACAGACGAGGAAAAAGCCTGGCTTTTGGAAAAATTAGCCGATAAAATCTCCTCTGATGGCGTCCTTTCTGCAACGAACCAAACGGACCGCTCTCAGCTAACCAATAAAGAAAAAGCCGCCGAAAAACTCCTGAAATTAGTAGAAAAAGGCCTGATAAAACCCAAAAAGCGGCGCAAAGCACCAATCCCGGCTGGCGTAAAAGAAGCGCGGCTGGAAGGGAAAAAGCGGCTTTCGGAAAAGAAGGCAGCACGGCAAGCGGTGAAAGTCATTCCTAAAGATTCGGAATGAAATTTGTTTAAACGAATAAATTATTTTACCTTTGTCTTATGAAAATTGAAACTGCCATACGACAGGCCAAGCCCATGCAGCCCCTTCAAAAGGCGATTGTCAATTTGATGTACACTTACCATTGGCATATGGAGCGAGGCGCGGCGGTTTTCAAACCCTTCGACCTCACCCCGCAGCAATTCAATGTGCTGCGTATCCTGCGCGGGAAACACCCCAATGCCGTGCCCGTAGGCGAAGTAAAATGTGTGATGCTCGATAAAAACCCTGATCTGACGCGACTGGGTGACCGCTTGGTGCAAAAAGGGCTGATCCAACGCGAATTGAACCCTCAAAACCGCCGTGAAGTACTGATGCAGATCACAAAAACGGGGATGGACCTGCTTGAAAAAATCGAAGTAGAGATGGAAAAAGCCAAAACACAGTGGCAAAATCTGACCGACGAAGAAGCAGAACAGCTTTCTGATCTTTTAGACAAACTGCGTGGTTAATGCCGCGTTTTTTTTATCACAATATTCGTTTAAACAAAATTTGTTTTACAAAATGAAAGATTTAAAAATCAACTCATCGGCCCTGCTTAAGGCCGCTCCTCTTGCTGCGCTCACCGCTGCAATTATTAATGTTATTCTGTTTTTCGTGGGCAGTGCTGCGGGAATAATGGATTCGTCCATTGGAATGCCTAAGCCGGATGGCGGCGTTGACCCAATTACCGTACTGCCCGTGGTGGTAGCCAGCATTATACCGGTTATCCTTGCGGCGGGTGTTTTGGCACTATTAAATCGGTTTTCTGCCAATCCGTTGCGCATTTTCGGCATCCTCAGCTTAGTTTTGGTTGTGCTTTCGTTTTCCAACCCATTTCTGGCGTTTCCGAATCTGCCGGTTGGCATGGGCATTTGGCTAAACCTGATGCACGTTGTGGTAGCTGGCAGCGTATGGTATTTTTTTAGCCGGTACACGAAGAAGGGATAATTGATGGCTATCTTTAGAGTGGATAGACATTTTTTTTGAACATCCGTTCCGACCGCTTGTTTCAAATGTTTAATAATAAACAGTGGAACAAATCAAAACGGCCATTCGCAGCATGATCGATATTTCGGGTGCGGAAATGGATGATTTACTGCAAAACAGCTATGTCAAAACATTTAAACGGCAGGAGGTCCTGAGCAAACCGGACATCGTCCCCAATGAGGTCTTTTTTATCCTAAAAGGCATCATCCGGGTCATCGTCCAGGACAATGAAGGTACAGAGCACACCATTCATTTTGCGCTGGAAAATCAATTCATTGCTGATTATTCCAGTTTTATTCTCAGACAACCTGCCCTTTACACGCTGCAAGCCATTGAAGAAACTACTGTTGTCGTGTTGCCCCGCTCCGCCATTGAGTGGGGCTACGCCAATCTGGCCCAAGGGGATAAAATGGGGCGGTTGATTGCCGAATTTTACTTTATTTATCAGGACAACCGCATCAAAAACCTCTACGCCCGAACGCCGAAAGAGCGATACGATACCCTGTCTGAAGTCTTTCCAAACATCCACAACCGGGTACCTCAACACATGATTGCTTCTTATTTGGGCATTACCCCCGTACACTTAAGCCGGTTAAAAAAAGCAGCGTTTCAAAAAACATAAACATTTGTTATCGTCTCAAGCCTGGTAACGCCCCGATTTTTGCATTTAAAATCAAGTGTTTGTTTATGGCAAAGATTTCAAATGCAGAAAAACAAAGATTGTCAGCCGATTACGGAGCGTGGGCAGTGGTCACGGGGGCAACATCGGGAATCGGACTGGAACTTGCAGAACGATTGGCAGAAGCCGGTTTGGACCTCGTTCTCAACGCCAGGCGAAAAGAAGCATTAGCGCAACTTAGCGTCCGGTTGCAATCGAAATACGGCATCAAAACGCTGGTCGTTGCTGCGGATTTGTCTGAATCAACTGGGGTAGCGCAGCTCATTGAGGCTACCCGCGACCTGGATGTCGGTTTGTTGGTGGCCAGTGCCGGATTTGGCACGTCGGGTTATTTCATCAAATCGGATTTACCCGCAGAAATCAACATGCTCCGGGTAAATTGCGAGGCGGTTTTGCACTTAGTCCACCATTTTTCACAGGTTTTTAAAAAAAGAAACCGCAGCGGCATCATCCTGATGAGTTCGATTGTTGCGTTTCAGGGCGTACCGTATTCCGCGCATTATTCGGCTACCAAAGCCTATATCCAATCGCTGGCAGAGGCGTTGGCTTACGAACTCAAAGCATACAATATTGATGTGCTGGCCCCATCTCCAGGGCCCGTGGAAGGCGGTTTTGCCCAACGGGCCAACATGAACATGAGCGCAGCCATGAAACCATCAGACATTGGCGTACCGATTTTGAACGCGCTCGGCAGGCAGTCCTCCGTCGTTCCCGGCGCGCTTTCCAAATTATTGGTTTATTCCCTCCGCACGGTACCCCGCTGGGCCAAGGTACGGATTATGACGCTGGTGATGCGGGGCATGACGGCGCATCAGCTTTGATACACCTGGTGGTATATAGTGGATTGTATTGGGGATTTCCGCAGCGGGGGTGTGAAGGCTGACAAACTGGATGCAAACATCTTTTAAACATAGATTTAGACAAAAATGTGGTTGTTTTTTATCTACAACCAACTCTATAAACATACTTATAGACAAAAAAAGCTTATTTTTTGTCTATAAGTCCAAATTAGTCTATTTTTACACTGAAAAAAGCGATAAAATGGACTATTTCATTGGCCGGGAAAAAGAAATCCAATTACTCGAACAAGTACTCGCTGAAGACCGTCCTGCATTTGTTGCAGTTTATGGCCGACGGAGAATCGGGAAGACATTACTCATCCGAAAAGTATTCGGAGAACGGTTGACCTTTCACCTTACGGGCATTGCTAACGTGACAAAAGAACAGCAATTGGCAAATTTCCAGGCAGCTTTTGAGCGACAAGCACCTCTTTCGTTGCAGCGTGAAACACCCGAAAATTGGTTCTCCGCTTTTCAGCAACTGATTACTTTCCTTGAAACCTGCCCGCCCGGGAAAAAAGTCATTTTTTTGGATGAACTCCCCTGGCTCGATACGCCAAAATCCGATTTCATCTCTTCGCTCGAACATTTTTGGAATAGTTGGGCTTCGGCTCGCAACGATGTTGTACTTGTGGGATGCGGCTCGGCTGCCTCCTGGATGCTCAACAAACTTATCCATAGTCGGGGCGGGCTGCACAACCGGGTAACAACCCGCATCCGGCTCGAACCCTTCACACTCAGGGAAGCAGAAACCTTGCTTTTGCGCAAAAATGCCGCCCTTGATCGCTACCAAATCATTCAATTTTACATGGCGGTTGGCGGCGTGCCGTTTTATTTAGACACCTTCGATGGGCAACTAAGCCCTATGCAGAACATCGAAATCAGTTGTTTTTCAAAAGACGGCTTCCTCCGCACAGAGTTTGACCACTTGTTTCAATCGCTTTTTGTCAGAGCAGAACGGCATATTGCCATCGTGGAAGCCATCGCCACAAAATCTAAAGGGCTGACCCGTGAGGAAATAATCCACTTGTCCGGGGCCCCCAATAACGGTAGTACAACCCAATTGTTGGAAGAATTGGAAGAAAGCGGGTTCATCCGAAAATACCAACCTTTCCAAAAATCGAACCGTCAAAGCCTGTTTCAACTCGTGGATTTTTTTTCGCTTTTTCATTTAAAATTCATCAAACACGCAAACTTTCGGGAAAGTGGTAACTGGCTTGCCGCCCTTGAAAGTCCGACGTACAGAGCCTGGAGCGGCTATGCCTTTGAGCAGGTTTGTTTGGCGCACGTCCCGCAAATCAAGCAAGCCCTTGGCATCAGCGGTATTTTTTCGCAATCCTCTTCGTGGCGGAGTAAGGGCGCAGAAAATGGGGCGCAGGTGGATCTGCTCATTGACCGGCGAGACCATGTCATCAACCTCTGTGAAATCAAATTCAGCGGCGAACCTTTTATCATTACCAAAGCCTACGCCGAGCAATTGAGAAATAAAATCGCTGTTTTTAAATCAGAAACAGCCACCCGAAAAGCTGTCTGGTTAGCCATGATTACGACTTTCGGACTAAAGAAAAATGAGTACTCCGGCAGCCTTGTGCAGCACGAATTGGATATGAATTGCCTTTTTTCTTAAACCCCATTTAAGCGCCTGCCAATTTATCGGAAATTACCTTTTTCTCAGCCGCCAAGTACGCGAATTTCAAAGCTAATTGATAAGCCGTTTTTGCTTTATCAAATTGGTCGTTTTTTCGATAAAAATCACCCAACGCGGTGTGGTACAAGTGGTTTTTATCCAAGCCTTCCACATCGAGCAACGCTTCGATGCCGGCTTTAGCGCCTTCCGCATAGCCCCAGGCAATGGCACGGTTAAACGCCACAACCGGTGATGGCTTGATCGAAAAAAGCAGATTGTAGCAATAGTAAATGGCTTTCCAGTTGGTGGCTTCAAACGTTGAAGCTTTGGCATGGTAGGAGGCAATCGCTGCTTCGATGTGGTATTCACTCACTTCGTTTCCCAAGACCGAGGCTTTAAAATAAAAATAGGCCTGTCTGGTTAAAAACGGATTCCACAACGTGCGATCCTGATTTTCCAATAAAATGATTTGCCCTTCGGTGTCCAAACGGCTCTCAAACCGGGCCGCGTGAAAACACATCAACGCCATTAAGGCATTGATTTTCGCCATGTTGTAGCCTTCTACAGCCAGCGGGCGAGCAGCCAGAATTGCCCCCAGGCGCAGGGCTTCTTCGCTTAAATCGGTTCGGATAACCGTTTCGGTGGACGTAGATTTATAGCCTTCATTAAACAACAAATAAATGGCTTTCAAAACGGCATCCAACCTTTCTGCCAACGCTGCGCCAACCGGAACTTCAAGATTGATGCCTTCCTGTTTAATTTTTTCTTTGGCCCGGTACAGACGCTTGGCGATGGTCTCTTCCTGGCTCAGCAGTGCGGCTGCGATTTCTGCGGTGTGCAATCCGCACAAGGTTTTGAGCATCAACATGAGCTGGGTATCGGCTGCAATGGCCGGGTGGCAGCAGGCAAACATCATGCGGAGTTGTGCGTCTTCAATTTCGGTTTCGAGGAATAAATCTGAAACAACCCGGCTTGTAGCTTCCTGATTTTCAGCCACATCAACCAAATTTGGGGCGATATTTTTCTGAAAATGCTGTTCTCGTTTCAGCCACGTCAGCGTTTTGTTTTTGGCCACCTGATAGAGCCAGCTTTGCGGATGGTCGGGGATGCCCTTGAGTTTCCAGGTCTGGAAAGCAGTGAGCAGGGTTTCCTGCACGATGTCTTCTGCCAATTCGATATTGGGCAATCCGAACAACTTAGTTAAAACCGCGACCATCTTCCCCGCCTCCCGGCGAAAAAGATGGTCAACGAGTTGGTGCACTTGCTTTTGCTCCGGCATGTTACTCATTAAAGTTCATCAGCGGGCGCACTTCCACGGAGCCTTCGATCTCATAAATGGGGCAGCCTTTGGAGAGTTCGATGGCTTCTTCGATGCTGTCGGCAGAAAGCGTCAGGTAGCCGCTCACCAATTCTTTGCTTTCGATGTAAGGGCCGTCGGTGATGACGTGTTTGGAGCCTTTGACGATTTTGCCGGTGTGTTCTAACGCATCCGTGCTCACCAATTTGCCCTGGGCTGCAATGCCCCCGATCCATTGCCCCCATTTGTCCAATTCTGCCTGCATGGCCTCCGGCGACAGGTTCTGAAATTCGTTTTCACTGGTGGTTGAGTTGCGAAAAATGAGCATGTACTTTTCCATGATAACAGTTGTTTGATGGATGAATAATTGTTTGATTCGGGCTTAAGACTATTGGGGTTGGAGAAATCGGACAAAGTTTTTTGTTTTTTTATATTGCCCCCCCTTTGTATTTCAAAGACAACAACTTATACATCAAAAAACCCACCGGCCCGAACATAAATGTAAACGGCAAACAAATGCTGTACAACCACCTCGGGATGCCCTGTTCTTTGCTCTGGTGCACAATGAGGCAGCCGACGAGCATATCGAAAGCCAGGTAATGAATCCAGCCTGCCGTCAGGGCCATGTCGTCCTGAAACAACGCCCGGATGCTTTCGATGCTGCCGAAGCTTTCGGGTGAAAACTCACTGATGCCTTTCGACAGCAAAAAGGTATAGAGCAACGCCAGCAACACCACCCAGCCCGAGGCTAAGATTTTGAAGGTGTATTTCCAGTTGGGTAAAATCAGGAGGAGCAGCCAGGCGAAAAGGCTGAAGGTGTTGGTGAATTGGAAGATGGTGTGGGCCATGATTTTAGCTTTGTTTATGGATTGAATTCCGGTTACTAAACCTCCAAAGGTTTGGTAACCGTGAGGGAGTAATCACCCGAATATTAACGTCTTTAGGTATAAGCGTTTGAAAAGGTTTTACCTTTTGGTAGGCCTTATTCAGCGTTTTCTTAAATGGGACGAGCGTCAGATTCATTGCGGGTTAATGCTTTGATGGAAATCATCGCCAAAATAAGACAAAGGCGGGATATTGCAACAAATTACCGCAAGGGGGCGCTCACCCATCAGCCCTATAACATGAGTCATCCCAAATTTTTTCAAATCCGGACCTATGCTTCTGAGAATCCAACTATTTGTAGATCAATTTATTAAAAATAAATAGCAACATCATAGAGGTCGCAAAGGCGGCGGTGATCCTTCGACAAGCTTAGGAACCTTTTGACATCATGGTAGCCCCGTGCGACCTCTCCGAGGTCGAAAAATTGCATTTCGATTATTTGCTACAAACAGATGACCTCTCCGAGGTCTTTTTTAGCCAAAATTCGGGATGACTCATGTTATAATTTTTCATTCCGCTCAAAACCCCTGTTTTTAACCACATTAAGCGGATGATAATGAAAAACATCGTCGTAGGCAGAAAGAAACAAATCGCCGAATTGCAGGATGCTTTGGCTTCCGGCAAGCCGGAAATGATCGCTTACGAGCCAGGCTTTGCCCTTTGCAGCCTCAATCCAACTCCACCCCCAAAATCACATTAAACCGGCCCATCTCCTGCCACGTTTTCGCGCCGGCTTTGTCAAACCCAATCCCGTAATCGAA
>JABWAJ010000241.1 GCA_013361075.1 Saprospiraceae bacterium
ATGGTGGATGGGAAACTTTGCTTTTTCCGAACCTGGGACAACCAGCGCTTTCTGCTCGATTATACCCTGGAGGAATTATCAGAAATGCTTGACCCGGCTGATTTTTTTCGTGCCAACCGCAGTATGTTAATCCGGGCAAAAGCAGTAAAAGCCATCAATCCTCACTTCAATGGTAAACTTGTCCTGCAATTGTCTCCGTCACCCGGACAGGGAGAGGTTCTTGTCAGCAAAGAAAAAGCGATGGAATTTAAAAAATGGATGGGACGGTAAGGTCTTTCCCCGTAGTTGGCCCTGGGCCACGCAAACCAATTCAAAAATGCAACTACTCTCTTCTTTGTTGGTTATGATTGGTTGAATCAAACCTTTTCACATGCAACCCATACCGGACTTATCTGATCCAATGATTTTTTTACTGGCTGTTTTTGGTGTGTCGGTAGTCGTTTTTTTTCGATATGTCCTGATCGCAGGCGGCTTTTATTTCTTTTTTTACCGGATTGCCCGGCAGCACTTTACTCGCCGCAAAATAAGTTTCCGACTCCGGCAACCCGGTCAATCGTGGAGGGAAGTGAAATGGTCTGCTTTGACATCCTTTGCATTTGGGTTAGCGGGCGCGCTGATGTTGCTTGCCTGGCAGAAAGGATACACACGAATCTACACTGAACCCGACGCTTACGGTTATGCCTGGCTCCCTGTAAGCCTGCTCATTGCCATGCTCCTGCACGAAACTTATTACTACTGGCTGCATCGCTGGATGCACCGGCCTGGTGTGTTTCGCATCATCCACAAGGTGCACCACGACAGTTTGGTCACTTCACCCTGGACGTCTTTTTCTTTCCATCCTCTGGAGTCTGTTTTGCAGGCCGTGGTAGTTCCCGCACTTACCTTTGCGCTGCCTTTCCATTATGCGGTGCTGGTGGTATTGCTTACCGCAATGACTATTTCTGCCACCATCAACCACTTAGACATCGAAATTTATCCCAAAGGAACATCCCGGCACTGGCTGGGGCGATGGCTCATTGGTGCCACCCACCACAGCCTTCACCATTTGGAATTCCGCACCAACTACGGCTTGTATTTCACATTCTGGGATAAATGGATGGGTACAGAAAGCAACAAGTACGAAACCTTGATTGAGGAAAAAACGGGAGGATAGCAGGTTTTACTGGTGCTGTTTAATGGCCCCTTTTGGCGCAACGAAAACGCAGGCCCCTCCATACCCAATTTCCGGTAGCTGTTTTTTTTTCAATTATCAATTCATCAATGCTTCCAGAAACGCATCTTTTTTTCGTCGCGCCACCGGAATTTTGGCACCGTCGCTCATTACAGCATGCCCGCCATCTTCTTTGAGAAACTTTTTCACAAAAGCCATATTGATCAGATGAGACTGGTGGAGTCTGAAAAACAGGGGAGCAGGAAGCATTTCTTCAAATTCCTTCAGGTTTCGGGAAACCAGACAACGTTCGCCCCCGGCTAAAAAAACAAACGTATAGTTGCCATAACTTTCAATACGGGTGATGTCATTGGTTTTGGCGAAAACCGGGCCGTCCGTTGTATTGAGGATGATTCGATCAAATAATTTGTTGGAGGCGGTGCTCACGAGGTTGGCTATTTGGCGTTGCTGGAGTGTATAATTGTTGTTTTGGCGGGCTTTTTGAACGGCTGTTATTAATTCGTCAGGATCAATTGGTTTGAGCAGGTAATCTATCGCGTTGTAGCGAAATGCCCGGATAGCAAAGTCGTCATGTGCCGTCGTAAAAATGACGTTGTAGCGGAGTTCACCAAGCTGGTCCAGCAAATCAAACCCTGTGCCGTCTTCCATTTCTACATCAAGCAAAAGCAAATCCGTTTTGTGTTCCCGAAGTAAGCGCTCTGCTTCTGCAACACTGCCGGCCTCTCCGGATACAACAGTATCGGGGCAATTGGCCCGCAGCAAATTCCGTAGGGCGTCGCGGGCAGCTGGTTCATCGTCAACAATTGTGATGCGGAAATCCATATTGTGTTCGTCCGTTTTTTTGTGTTATGCAGTTTTGTTGCTCATTTATTTACCGAATATAATTTTTTTTCTACCGAATCACATTTTTTTACCAAATTTAGAGATTCTGTTTTATACAACCTATGCTTCATGCCCTGGTATTTCATCAAAACAAGCTTGTTGTTTTTGTTGTGGGTTGGACAGGAAGCTGCATTTGCCCAACACCTTTCCTGGCGTAATTTCACCGCCGACCAGGGTTTGCCGGGCAATATAGTTTACGACATGCTGGAGGATCGGCACGGTTACCTGTGGTTTGTTACCGACCAGGGAATATGCCGCTTCAATGGCTACGAGTTTATACAGCCGACAGATACCAGCGCTATGCGGGGCAGTGAGGCTTTTGTGCCGACAGAAGATGCGACGGGAAAAATTTGGTTTGCCCGTTTAGATGGTTCTGTTTGGTTCATTCAAAACGACACCGTACGCGCCTGGAAGTACAATGAGGTGACTGCTTCATTCCGTCGAAAATTCAGACCAATTGAAGCGTTGGCTGTAGACGGGCAGGGAGCAGTTTGGATGGCCATATTTGATCTCGGGATTTTAAAAGTTGATAAAAATGGCATCATTGAGGTCACGTCTTCGTCGGAAGCCGACAAGTTGATATTCTCAGAAGTACGCGGTAAGATCATCTATTCATCTCAAAGAATGCAGGCAATCCCAACCGGTTATCCGCCTGCTCATCAACGCCGCATGTCGGTTTTTCAATACGCCGACGGATCACTGCACTATTTGCAGCATTTTCCGGTGCTGAATCCTGTTCATCACACCGAGCGGGGCATCTGGAAGCTGAGTAGTGGCGATTGGATCTATTGTTACAAAGGCGTTTTTTACCTCATCGGAGATCAAAAAGTAATTTGGAAATCAGCACAGGGAATACAGGCAGAAATCATCAAAGAAACCCCTGAAGGCGCTTTATTGATAGCTGCTCATTGGGGGCCTAACGCCGGGTTGTTCTATTTTGCCTCGAAAGAGCACCTGAAAAAGGGGATATACAAAAATCTGTTGCCGGATCATCACGTCACGGATTTTTGCATGGACCATGAAGGCGGATGGTGGGCCACTACCCACCATGCGGGGGTATTTTATTGTAAAAATCCTTCCATAGAAGTATTCGATATCAAGGCAGGATTGCCTGCTGAGGAGGTATTGAGCCTTACAAGTGACGGCATATCCAAATTATACGCCGGTTTTCGGTCACGCGACGTTGCGTTCATAAACTATCGAAATGGCAGGATGGGGATCCTCCCGCGTCCTTCGGTTTCTGCCCGGGGCGTTGAAGTCCTTGATTTCGACACGCGCACTCAGCGCTTGTGGTGCAGCAACCCGCTTTATTTTTGGGAAAACCAACAATGGAATGCCACGGAGTGGTACGATCCTTACATTCAGTGGAGGGGCCAGGTTCAGGCCAAAACCATTGCACAGGATATTTCAGGTCAGAACATCTGGACCAGTTCGAGTCAGGGTTTTTTTCGGATAGACAACAAAACAAACGAAGCCTTTTACCTCGGAGGCAAAAGTGAAACGGCACCCTTTATGCGGACATTTTCCGTTACGCCGGACGCAGGGGGTAATGTCTGGATTACAACGCCCCAAGGACTTAAATTATGGCGCAATGGCGATTATGAATCACCCCCTTTCGACCACCCGGCTTTGAAATACCAGCCCCGGGGGGTAGCCCTATTGCCGGGAGGAAGCATGGTGATCAGCTTGCGCAGCGCCGGGCTTCTGATAAGAACCGGGCAGGGTGCTTTTACACACCTAACCGTCAGGGATGGGTTGAGTTCTGATTTTATCACCAAGCTCTATTGCAGCAACGACGGTAAGATACTTGCCTGCTCTTATGCCGGCCTTAACTTCATTTCGATGAACAGGGACGGGAACTGGGAAATTACGATCATTGACAAGAAAAAAGGCCTGCCGTCTAATCATGTAAACGATGCCCTGCTTATTGGAACGGATATTTGGGTGGCAACGGAAAAGGGGTTGGCATGCTTTCGCAACCTCCCGGCACCTTCACCAATGCCCTCACCCGTACTGGAAAAGCTCTTAGTGAATAACCAAAATGCTGTTTTTGCTCCCGTTCTTCGATTGGCCCATGACGAAAACAACCTGTCTATCCGCTTTTTTGCCCTGCATTACCGCTCTGACGGAGATATCCCCTACCGCTACCGGCTGTTAGGTGCCGATACGGCCTTCGTTTACACCCACAACCGGGTCGTTAATTTTGCCAACCTCTCACCGGATGCTTACACGTTTGAAGTACAGGCTCAAAATGAAGCAGGGCAATGGAGTGCTCCTACACGCTGGACGTTTGAAGTCCGCACAGCCTGGTGGCAAACCAGATGGTTCCGGGTGTCCGTAATCCTGATTTTAGTCCTCGGATTTGGTCTTTGGTACAGCAGTTATTTGCGCAAAGCCCGCCGGGATACTGAAGTGCGCAATAAAATCCGCGACCTCGAAGCGGCAGCGCTGCGCGCCCAGATGAACCCCCACTTCATTTTCAATTGCCTTGGCAGCATTCAGCATTTTATTTCCGAAAACGACGCCGCTTCCGCAACGCGTTTCCTGTCGCGCTTCGCCCGATTGGTGCGTTTGGCCCTTCACGGTTCTGTAGATGGCCGGCACAGCCTGCGCGAAGAAATGGAAATGCTGGAAAATTACCTGATGCTGGAACAATTGCGCTTTCGGGGAAAATTCAGCTTTACCATCGAAGCAGCACCTGAAATAGACCCTGAAGACACGTTTTTGCCGCCCATGCTCGTGCAGCCTTTTGTGGAAAATGCCTTGCTGCATGGCCTGAAAAACAAAGTTGAAGGGGGGCGTATCAGCATTGCCTTTTCCCAAAACGACGGCTTTTTGCTGGCAACAGTGACCGATAATGGTCCAGGATTCGCCCCGGATGATAAAAACCTGTCCGAAACCGGCCATAAATCGATTGGCATGACGCTGACGCAACGCCGGTTAGAGATCTTAGCAGAACAACGGGGGCAGGAGGCGTTGCTGCGCGAAAACATCCTTGCTGGGGACGGGACCATCCAGGGGATGCGCGTTGTACTTCAGGTCCCGTTGGGGTAAGAAGGGGTAAAAAAAATTCCCTCTTTGACCGAATCACATAATTCCGGGTCTTAGTATTGCTACGCGTGCATCTTTGTATAAAGACACAAAACTTGCCATGGCAAACGAAGCTGGCTCAGTGGACAGGATCAAATCACAAATCCGACAGCAAATGCGATTGGGCAATACGGATATAGTGGTTCAGCTACTCCATGAGTCCGGGATTCCGGAAGCCGGCCTGCTCTCAAACCGGATTAATACATCCCATCAACAATATGAATCGGGCGGGATAGAGGCAGAAGCCTGGAGCCAGGCCCAATTGCAGTTTTATCAGGCCGTGCTGGATTTAGCATCTATGCATGACGTCAGCACACTTCCTTTGTCTTTGGCTCCCAATAAATTACAACTCCAGCTTTTGGTAGACGCGCATGAAATCGGGAACGCGCTTACCTTTTGCGAAGCTTTTGGCGATGTATCCATCCTGATGCAAGCCCAATATGAAATCGGAAGACAGCAATACGAAGCGGGCGCCCTCGAATTGGCGAGCTGGAAGCTCATCCAGCATAAGGTAAAATACCTACTTTGGGAATTGGTGGAGCAAATGCCGGGGGAGCAGATTCCTCTCAAAAATGTTTGGCAAAAGATCAAGAAATGGCTTGGTTGAAAGGTGTTGACTTATTCACCGCAAAGCCATAACCGGCTCGTTTGGGTGTTCTGGATTGGGAATCAGGCGGCCTCTGGCAGGATCTATCAACAGATCCATTTCTTCCATAGGAATTGCGCCCAATAACGGCTCTGCATCATTGGGTAAAACCAAAGCGCCAGTCACACTTTTTCTTTTGCCAAACCGAACCATAACCGGCCATACCACGGGCAAATCAACATAACTGCCACCAGCTAACTGGCAGGGGCGCATTTCGCGGGTTCGAAGGCCAAGTTGATGCTGGATGTTTTCATTAATAGAAAGCATGATCGCGCCCGAATCTACATTCATTCGGACGGTCATACTGCGGATTTCATTTTCTGAAATCAGGCCGTCTTCAAAATCATCCGCATCTCTGCCATTAATTAATTCGATTTCAGCGTGGACTAAGCCCATGATACTTTGTTTTATGTTGAACTAAGAACAAAAATAGTCAAAATTCAGGATTTTTTTTCATAGAAAAAGGGAACAAAGAGTTGGAGCAACAGCCGGTTTTGTGTAATTTTATCTTATTGAATCATTAAACTGCCAACCATGCGCGCCGCCGCTCAACCTTTCATCACCGATCTGTCACAACTTGACCCCAACGGCAGCTACACTTACAGCGACTACCTGCTGTGGCAGTTTCAGGAGCGGGTAGAACTCATTCGGGGTAAACTATTCCGCATGAGTCCTGCGCCAAATGTAGCCCATCAGCGACTTGCTACTTTTTTCACAGCAAAACTTTTCAATTTCTTTGAAAAAAAAACTTGTCAGGTCTTCGCCGCTCCCTTCGACGTACGTCTGCCGGTAAGTCGCAAAAAGGGACAGGACACTACGGTAGTACAACCCGATTTATGCGTCATATGTGACCCTGCCAAGCTTGACGAACACGGGTGCGCCGGTGCTCCCGATTTGGTGGTAGAAATTCTCTCTCCCGGCAACAGCACCAAAGAAATGCGGGAAAAATACCGCGTATATGAAGAGGCCGGCGTTCGGGAATACTGGATTGTCAATCCCGCAGAAAAAGTGGTATTCGTTTATATCCTTGATGAAAAAGGCAATTACATCGGTCTTGCGCCAGTCACAGGGGAAGACGCGCTGCGGGCTGCTATTTTCACTGAACTGGTCATTGATTTGAAGGAAATATTTTCATGAATATTCGGTTCCCTTCCACATTCACATGCCCGATTTGGCGAAGCGGATGGTGCTGGCGCATGGGCTACTTTACCGAATCTCATCAAATTACAACCGAATCGCATTGCTTTCCATAGAATAAGGTTTGTTATTGCATATTTGTGTAACGAACCCGGTTGCGATGATGCCAGCTCCAAAAAATCAGAGCCATCAAAGAAAGCCGTATGGGCATATCCGTTTCGGGGGGTAGCTTGTACGGCTTTTTTGGTTAAAAATCACAGCATAAGGATTTCTATCTGCCCAGAGTGTCACAAGCTCTCCATTAGCGACTTGTTTATATTTTAAGGTCATCTTTTCCAATTACAGGCATTCACCAGTACAACTATGCGCACGATGAACTCTACACTTCTCAAAATTGCTGCACTACTTTCCATCTGGATCGTTTTTTTATGTGCAATACCGGTACAGGCTCAATTCCAACGCCAGTTTGGAACCAACCTGGATGAAACCTTTTCCAAAGTTATCCAAAGCGGAGCCAATTACTATGCATTGGGAAGCGGTGAAATTACCGACGGACAGCCCCCCCGGGCCACCGTTACCCGACTGAATGCAGCCGGAGAACTGCAATGGACACTAAGTCTCAATACCGGCTCGCAATGGAACGACGCGGTGCTCACGCCGAATGGTGACCTGCTCGTTGTGGGGCATTCGTTGCCCGATGACAATACTAGCCGTGGTATTATGGGACGGGTAAGCGCATTGGGTACTTTCGTCTGGGTGCGCGCCTACGACCTGCCCAATCGCGATGGCTTTGACCACATCGTGCGCAACCCTGTGCCTCAAACCGCAGCCTACCCCTATTATGTACTCGGCCATCAAATACAAGCCCTGCCAGGTATTGATGATGTTTTTTTGATAAACATTGATGAAAGCGGTGATATCAACTGGAAAAAAATATACATTAGTGATGCCGACGATGAATTCGCGAGCGACTTTGAGGCTCTTCCCAATGGTGATCTTATTTTGGCTGGTCAGAGGGAGGGGCAGGGCTTGATTTTCAGGGCTCATAATACCGGCCTGATTTTTAACGGCGTTACCCCCGAAATGCCATTTACG
>JABWAJ010000242.1 GCA_013361075.1 Saprospiraceae bacterium
ATTTCCCGGGCTTCCTTTTGGGAATTGGGCAACGGCTCCAAAGCCCACTTGATTTTTTCGCCTAGGTTGCGAAGATAAAAAGCAGGCGAGTCGGCAGGGATTGGGATTTTTTCCCTGTTTTGAACAGGGGTTAATCTAAAATCGGGGTTACCAAAGATCATCCCGGTCCGGGGAGCAGTTACGGGTGTATTTTTTTTCAAAAGCGCTTTGGTACTACCCAGAACTCTAAGATCATACAAATCCAATAAGTATTGACCCGAATCATTAATAAATGTTGGCAAAGACAGGTTGTGATAAATGCCGTCCGGTGCAAAATAAATGGTTTTTATTCCTCTGAGGTACGGGATTATCGGTGCCCAGTATTGCTGGTAAGCATAGGGTGGAGGCGCAAAAGAAGTATCTGTTACCGTAGCCCTGTAAGCCTGGTAAAAATTGCCTTCCAGGTCATTACCATTCGGCAGCAGGACAAAAACAGGATGGTCTTTTGTGTCTGAAGTGAGCACCAATGCGGCATAATGGATGGTGTCGGAAAAATCACTAGAACTTTGACGATAGCGAAAGATTTCAACAGCAGCTTCGCCCGGTTTCAGGGCAGCTCTGATGTCTGTCCAGGAAGGAAGTTGATGCTCAATTAAATCAGAGAAGGCTTTTGACCGAAGTGTCAGATTCTGCTCAAGGCTCATCAGAACATTTTCGAGGCTGTCCATTTGTGAATGCCCGTTTTTTGGGAGCGGCATCGTCATGACTTTAGCCATTTGTATGCGAGCTTGTTGCCATTTATCAAAATCTGCTTTCAAAACCGGGTCTCCGCTATCCTGAACAGATCGTTTGACCCTTTCTGAAGTATTGAACAACAACCCTTTAATAAACAGGCAATGGTCGTATAATCGTCCGGCTAATTCCGGCATTTGGGCATAAGCCTGCTCCGTTAAATTTGCAAAATCTTCAAACAGAACCTTTTGTTTATTAAAGTAACTACTACGTTGGCGGTCAGGAAGTCCTGTAAAAATCAATCGGATGTTTTTCAACAAATAGGGATAAAGTTCTTCATGCAAGCGAGCTGCCTGTTCGTATTGTTTAAAGGAGCGATAAATGTTGGCTCTTTCATATTTGAATTGGACAAAATCCGGGTGTTCCGGCAGAACTGCCTGATCAAAAACGGCTTTTGCAAGATCAAAATAATGAATCACTTTATCAGGTTTATTGGTTTTGCCACCCAAAACCATCAGGTCTTTTAAAAAATTCGCCCGCTTCAAGGAATAGGTTCCGTTGGTTTTTTCTGCGAGTTGCTGGCAGAGCATGAGGATGGAATCGAGTGTTTCATATTGACCTATTTCGGAAAGGCAACTTGCATAGTTACCCAATACTGTGCTATAAAAAGGAGCCTCCTGCCCCACTACTTCGGCTGTAGCTGGCAGCAACACCCGGTAAACTTCCGTTGCTTTTTCGTATGCGTTCTTTTTCTGGTAAATATTGGCTAAATTATTCAATCCTATCAAATAGTCGGGGTGGCTTTTGCCAAGCATTTTTTCAAAAACAGGTAAACTCCTGTTCAAGTAAGCTTCTGCCTTTGACCAATCGTTTAATTTCATACATACCACTGCCAGGGCATTGTGTGTCTGGGCTTTTTCGATGGAATGGTTTCCCGGCAGGGCAAGTTGAATTTTTTCTGCTTTGTATAGCAAATTCATAGCTTCAGGTAGGTTTCCTTCCTGAAAACGGAGCTGGGCATAATTGGTGAACAACAACGATAACCTCAGGCTGTCTTCGGTATTTTTGTGTGCAAAAAACGCAATGTATTGATCATAAATTTCTGCCGCTTTTGTAAACTTTCTTTGCTGAAGAAAAGTATTTGCCAGCACATATTGAAGATGGAGACGCTCTTGCTCGTCCTTGCAAGGACCATCATGGGTATCAAAATAAGTTAATGTTTCCAATAGGATTTTTTCTGCCTCAGCATGGCGGTTGTTATTGGTTCGGCAGGTTGCAGCGCTTCTAAGAGCGTTCAGGGTTTTTCCGTGGCACGCTCCCAGCGCAGGCCTCAGAATGAGCGAGGCAGAGTCAAACTTAAGTGCACCTGCTGCAAAATTACCCTGTTTTGAATAAATGGACCCGGCAAGGGAATAGTAGTCGGCAGTCATCGTATCCGCAAATCCCAGCCGGGTTTTAGCTGCCGCCAAAAAGGATTCCGCTTTAACAATTGCTTCCTCGAATTTCCCTGCTTCAACCAACCCGGTTACCTCATTTTCCTGTAATTGAAAAGACTGCGCCGAAATAAGGAGGGTATAAAACGATAAGACCAATATCAAGGGTAAAGTTTTTCTCATAACCAGTTAGTTTTTAGTATGTATTATCGGAAGATAAATGCTAAAAAAAAAGTTCAACAAAAAATAGTTTTCCGGTTACAATTCTTCCGGTGATGGCTTTAAACCATAAAAGGCTGACTTATTGATGTTAGCCGGGGAATACCGAAAACCCGAGACAGAGTAGGTACTTATTTCTAAAATAATTCAACAATGGGCAATTTACTGGTTTTTTTGTTGACCCTGGGGTGGATGCCCGGAAATGCCGGATCAGAAACATTCAACCAGGATTATGGCACATGCCGGCTTCAACTCATCGGCCTGAAATGCATCGTTACTGAAGGGAACATAACCGCGGATGCTATTTATTTCAAAATTGACTATGGAGATTATGCTGAAGAATGGCCAAAATCGCGGATGAATATGTCGGCTGGTGCCTACATGGACTTACGGGAAGTTAACTCCATTGCCATTGATGGCAGCGTAACCTTCAATATGTGGGACGACGATACTTTTGACCCGGATGATTTTTTAGGCAGTGCCATGCTTTCCTGCAGGGATGCGGGCGCAGGTGAAAAAGTAGCCAGCTTTACCGAAGACGGCGCGCATTACAAACTGTATTACAAGGTGTATTAACCGACCTGTATATTTGATCTTTTTAAAACGAATTATTTTAAAAATCAAGGCTAAATGTTTATGAAACGAAGTTTTTTTTTGTTGCTGGTGGCTGTTATTAATTTGGCAGTATGTACATCAGGTAATGCTCAAACACTCAATGTATCGCAAAATCAGTTGGTTTTTAATCCTGAAGGGGGCATCCTGACTTTCACTATAAGTTCCAATATTTCATGGACAGCTGTAAAGGACCAAACCTGGTTTACCATTAGTCCTGTGAGTGGATATGGCAACGGGACAATTCAGGTGCAAATCACAACTACAACCTCAACCTATCGGTCAGGTACCATTACGGTGATGGGCAGCGGCATTACCCAAACGATTGTTGTCATTCAGAATGGAACAAACTGTAATAACGACAACTGCAATACGTTTCCTGCCGGTAAGCTTCCATTTGGCTCCGTTGTAGGCACTTTCATGGGAGTGACTGCTTATTCGAATGCAAATAATTACTGCTGCTCCAACCAAACCCTCAATACAGGGGGACTCAGTGGGATTAAATGGCAATGCGTGGAATATGCCCGAAGGTTTTTGTACAATATTTACGGGTTGTTATTGCCTTCCGTTACTTATGCTAAAGACTTTGTAACCACCTCAAATCTTCCTTCAGGGTTTACGAGGTATGTAGCGGATTCAAATTACAAGTTCGCGTCAACTGTGCAAATCCAGGTTGGGGATGCTCTGGTTGCAGATTATGGCCTGGCCGGGCATATTGGGATCATCCGAGAAATAAGTGGGAGTACCGTCAGGGTTATACAACAGAATTTTGCAAACAATGCAAGTGATGGCAACTATACTTGTTCAAAGACGGTCAATGCAGACGGGACCTTTACCCTTTCATTCAGTACCAGCTACAAAGTGAAAGCAATCATTAAGGCCACGCAGACAACGCCCACACCTGTACCTCAATTCCCGCTAAGCGGGACCACCACTATACCCGTTAATTTTGGCTGGATTGCTGCCTCTGGAGCAGAAACGAGAATACAGGTTTCAACATCTAATTCCGGCTGGACTGCCGAGAACGGATTTACAAGCTCGAATACGTGTAATTCTACTATAGTAGTCAATAAAAACGCAGGTACAAACTCAGGATTTACCTGGAGCACAGTACAGCAAGACGTTTGCTTTGTGCCTCAGCCGGGAACTACGTATTACTGGACTGCCAGATCTTATACTGTGGCAGGGGGAACATCTCCGTATAGTGCCGTTAAAACTTTTACAACTGCCAGTAGTAGTACTGTAACAACCCCCACGGCTGTTAATGCTTCCGACGGCATCTACTCCGACAGGGTGAGCATTACGTATTCAGGGACTTCAGGTAATTACTTTCGGGTTTACCGAAATACGGCCAATAACACCAGTACTGCTACGGCATTGGGAAGCTGGCAAACGAGTACGACTTACGACGACTATACTGCCGTCGCCGGAACTACTTATTTTTATTGGGTACGCGCAGCTTCGAACAACTCGGGCGGCAACATCAGCAACTACAGCACCCCCAATACAGGGTATCGTGCTACCGTGCCAACTGCACCAGCTAACGACAACCCTTGCAGCGCTACAACAATCGTTGCCGGAAGCGGTTGCAGCTATACGACGGGAACAACGGTTGGGGCAACCAATACCACAAATCCGGCGGCACCCACGAGCTGCCCCTTTTACGGCAAAGACGTCTGGTTTAAAGTGCAGGTGCCTTCAACGGGTATCGTAACCATCCGAACCAATGCGGGCAGTTTAAACGACCTCGTTATGGCCATTTACTACGGCAGTTGTTCTGCCCTTCAGGGCATTGTATGTGAGGACGACAACACGAATGGCAACAACAGCACGATGCCGGTTATTACCATTACCGGGTATGCCCCCGGAACCTGGTTGCACATCAGAGCATGGGGATATGGAGGCGCAACGGGAACATTTTCCATCTGCGCATTGAATTATTCAATCGCAAGCCTGACTTCTAATGAAACCACTGTAAAACCGGAGCAAGAAGCATCTCAATTAAATATATTTCCAAATCCGTCGGATGGTAATCTTACGCTGCAATACATTCTTGCGACGCCTTCTGTGGTACAGGTTGATATTTTTGATGTGAATGGAAAGTTAGTATTCTCCGTTCCGGAGGAACAAGCCTATGCTGGCAGCTTTACGCAAAACATGGACCTCAGTGGCCTGCCAGATGGTACATTTTGGCTGAAAGCAAAGATTAAAGAAAGGGTATTTACAGAAAAAATTCTGCTCATTCGCCCTTAATGCTCTGATAAACACGAGTTATTCCGAATTTTTTCAAATCCGGATTTAGACTTCGGAAAATTCAACTATTTGTAGGCCAATGCATTTCAAATGTGCAGCGACCTCCCCAAAGTCTTTTTTAACCAAAATTCGCATGACTCATGTTTAGGTAGTTGTATAAAAAACGCTTGTTGCAATGAAGAAAACCGAAAGGAAGAATTTTGTTGCAACAAGCGTTGGTCTTTTATAAAAACCTGTATAACCATCGTGTCTTTCAAAAGCGTACTTTTGTGCAATGATAGCACATTTTTATTCGGGCACTGAATTACCCTGACATGGGCATCTGACAACGGATTTTACTTTGCATCTCTATGAATCACTTTTTGTCCATGGCCCGGAAAGGGTTGTTCTTTGTCTGGTTAATCGCCCTGATCTGGTGCCTGGCTTATTACCTAACCCACCCTGAGTCCTTTACGGCTGAACGGCTTGCGGAGTATGTCCTTTATAACAAAGAACAGTTGATCGCAGTATATGCTTTGTTGTTCATTATCAGGGGATTCGCTTTGCTGCCCAGTACGCCCTTAGTGATCGCGGGTACCATAGTTTTTCAATCCCAGCCTTTTTTGGTGTTGTTCATCTCCATGTCTGGCATTATGGCATCCTCCGTGATGATTTATTATTTTTCGGACCAACTGGGCCTGAGTAGTTTTTTGGGTAAAAAATACGAACAAAAATTAGATAAGGTTCGCGAGCGCTTAGAAAGACCTTCCGGGCTGCTGTTTCTGGTATTTTGGGCTTTTTTTCCGGCAGTACCTACCGATCTGGCTTCGTATGTTGCCGGCATTATCCGCATGAATTTTGTCAAGTTTTTCATTGCTGTATTTATTGGAGAGTTGATTCTTTGTGCTGTTTGTATTTTTGCTGTGAACCTTTTCTAAAAAACGACTGCCTCACCTTGAGGCAGTTAGTTCCTTTAAGATTTGCCCAATCTTCGACGTGTCAAATACAGAATTGGTGAACAGAGCTTCCAGTCGTTCCATGCTGACCTGCGGGCTCGCCGGGTCGCGTATCGCGCGGATGTCGAGGTAAAAAACCGTTTGCCAGGACTGGAGCACCCACCGGTCTTTTTCATCCAGATTCAGCACCAGCAAATCCTTTACCAGGGTTCGCAGGGCATCCGGAAAAACGGGGCTGCCGGAGAGAAAAAGAGCCATCAATTCATTCAACAAGGTTTTCGGAACGCCGCCGGCCTGCATCGAATGCAACGCAATTTCCACATTTACCAGATCTTTGTGAAGCAGGAGCTGGCGCAAATTTGTGATTTGTTCCGGCGTTGGCGCGTTGGCTAAATAGCGCTCTTCGGCGTGGTCCAGAAAATGGGTTAACACACTTTCAGGGATAAAAACCAGGTTGCGTTTTAACAAAGCCGGGTGGAATTCCGGGTTTGTTCCCAATAAAACATGGGTAGTGCGCGCATCCGGGCGAAGGGTCAGTTCTATCCTTTGTTGCTGAAGCCGGGTGGCTAAGGTGGTCAAATCAAACGGGGTTTCCCCAACGCAACACAGGATCTTTCCGGCTTTCAATTCCTTATCGGGCAGGAGATCACTGCGCCGGAAGAACTCCCTGCGGGCAAAAGTTGATAGGGTGGGATGGCCGAGTAACCCAAACAGTTTAGTGGCACTCGCCCTGGCTAAGGCCAGTTCGTGTCCGCTTAATGCCTCAAAAATTGGTTTGAGCAAGTCGTCGGGTAAAGGCAACAGGCGATGTGCTTTCCAGATCATCCGCACCAATGCTGCCTGTGGCGGTTGCAACAGCCCTTTGAGGCGTTTCATGCCATTCAGGGCAAGCAACCCTTTGGGAACGGTATCCAAAATGACCCCCTGGGCCGATAAAGTTTCCAGAGCAGTCAATCGCCCGATGGCATCCGGTAATTTGCGCACCCGATTGCCGTCGAGGTACAGTTCTTTGAGCCTGGCCAGTTGACCAACGGTGCCTGGAACGGAGGCCAGCGGGTTGTTGTTCAAATTCAGCACCGTCAGCCCGGTGGGCAACCGGGGCCATTGCGTCAGTTTATTGTCTGAAACATCAAGTTGGGATAACCGGGGCAGGCCAGCCAGAAAGTCGGGTAATTTCCGGAAACGATTTCCGGCAAGGTTGAGGGTTTCCAACCGCGTGCAGTTGGCTAAGGACTGGGGCAATCGCCATAGCTGGTTGTGGCTTGCATCAAGTAGAATGAGAAATTTGTACGGATCGGTAATTTCGGGAAGTTTTTGCAGGTTGTTGTTGCTGAGCGACAAGCGCCGCAGTTGGTGGCAATTACTAAGCTCGGGGGGCAGGGTTTTTAAGGCATTGTCTGACAAATTGAGGGTTTCCAGTTTTTCCAGCATTCCGATTCCTGTGGGAATTTTCACCAGGTGATTGCCCCGAAGGCTGAGGACTTCCAACTTGCGACACCGGAACAATTCCGGCGGCAAGGTAGCCAGGTGATTGTCTTCGAGTCGAAACATCCGCAGTGCGTGCAATTTTTTTATGTCCTGCGGAATGCATTCAAAGCGGTTTGAAGAAAGGTTTAACCGCGTTAACCGCGTCAACCGGAACAACTCTTTGGGCAATTCCTGTAAAAAATTCTGTGCTAAATTCAATTCCTCCAGTTTGGTTAATTCAAACAGGATTCCCGGAAAGTCGTACAGTGCATTTTTCTCAAGGGAAATCGATCTAAGCGGTAAATTTTGGATCGAATCGGGTAAGGTTTGAATCACATTGTGGTTCAGCACGAGGGTATGGAGGTACTTCAATTTGGCTA
>JABWAJ010000243.1 GCA_013361075.1 Saprospiraceae bacterium
TGCCTCCAACTGTTGGGGTTCCGGTGTGCCGGGGCCCAAATATCGCGTCAGTTCAGCCTGTAGCTGCTGCTCCTGTTCCGAAAGCTGCTGCAACAAAATTGCGTACCCGGCCGGGTCAAAGTCAAATTCCAACTCCATAGCAGCTTCATTGATGTCCATCATGTCCATCAAAAACTCCTGAGGCAGGACGTTGGTTCCTTCCTCTCCAAACAAGCCTTTGAGTTCGAGCAAATATTTTAACCGGCTGTCAAAGTCAGATAACGTTCGCCACGCTTCATTGTTGAAGGTTGACAACTCCAGTATCTCAGCCTGCTTTTCCGGGGATTCTAAGGTGAAGAAATCCGGATGGAATTTTTTGCTGTTTTCGTAAAAACGGCGCTTCAGGCTGGCCTCATCCAATTCAATCGAAACCGGCAACCCAAAAAACTCGAAATAATTTATTTGTTCAGCCATGACTGAATTCCTCTGAAGATGTCCAATCCGTTGGCATACAATACCAAACCCAATACAAGGATCAACCCGAAGGTGGTTGCCCACTCCATGAATTTGTCACTGAGCTTGCGGCCTGTAATCGCTTCAACCAGCAGAAACATGACGTGGCCACCGTCGAGCGCCGGAATCGGCAACAGGTTCATAAAAGCCAGTATGAGGGATAAAATTGCAGTCATGGTCCAGAACCGCTGCCATACCCATTCTGTGCCGAACATGGAGCCGATAGAGCCAATGCCCCCGAGGCTTTCCGAAACTTTGATGTCGCCTTTAAACATTTTTCCAAATGCTTTCAACTGGTCGTTCAGAAAACCCAGACCTTTGGTTACGCCCGCGGGCATGGCCTCACCTAAAGTATAAGCCTGGTTTTTGGCTCCCAGAATCATGCTTGCTGTTCGTGCATAAGCACCAATTTTCCCTTCTTCGGTAATTACAATTGGTACCGGCAGGGTATCGTTTCCACGGATAACAGATAAAGTAACCTGCTGGCCTTTGTATTGATCGCGCACGAGGCGCTGAAATTCATGGAAATATTCCGTCGGCGTACCGTTGACGCTCACAATGCGGTCTTCTTTTTGCAATCCGGCCTTAGCGGCTGGGCTGTCATCGGCGGTTGCTTCTACAATAAAAGGCACACGTGGCCCGAAAAGCAATTTTCCTTTGTTTTCGTAACTCGACAACACTGAAGCATATCCAGCATCAATGGGAAGCAGCCTTGTTTCCGAACCGCGTTTGATGGTGAGGTTACTCACATTATTGATGATGATTTCCCGAACAACCTCGCGGTCATTCAGTTTTTCAAGCGTCTTTTCCCCAACTTTAACCACCTGATCCCCATCTTCAAGGCCAATTTCTTTTCCCAATTCATCAACATAAATGCCATAACGGGCATTTTCGGCCGGAATGTAGTCTTCTCCCCATACCCAAAGCACCATGCCATAAAGAAAAAAACCGAGGATGAAATTGACCGTAACCCCGCCCAGCATGATAATAAGCCGTTGCCAGGCTGGTTTGGAACGAAATTCCCAGGGTTCCGGGTCTTTTTTCATCTGTTCCTTATCCATGCTTTCGTCGATCATGCCCGATATCTTCACATAACCGCCCAGTGGGAGCCAGCCAATACCATATTCCGTTTCGCCAATTTTTTTCTTGAGCAAAGAAAACTTCACATCGAAGAACAGGTAAAATTTTTCTACCCTCGTTTTAAAAAGCCGGGCGGGGATGAAGTGCCCCAGCTCATGCAAAACTACCAACAACGACAAGCTCAGGATCAATTGGCCTGTAATAACAAGAATATCCATATTTTCTGATTCAGATGATGTTGTATTAAGAACGATAAGGACCGGGGGCCCTGTCGTCCGACTCAGCACTTAACGCGTTCACCGGTCAATAGGTTGTGCAACTGAGGCGGCAAAGGTAAATCTATTTTTATTATTAAAGGCCTTGTCTCAATCCGGGAAAATAGCCCATAAAGCTTCTACCGCAGGGCCTCCGCATTGGACCCGCTTCAGTTCGGGGGCCTGAAACTGGAAAGACTCTACCAAACTAAAGGAAAACGGCGCCAAACGGCATCGGTAATTGTCTATATAAATGACACGCCCTCCCGTATTGTCTGCTAAACAGGTGTACTCTGTAAATGCCTCTGTGTTGTTCAAATTGGCGTCCAGAAAAGTCAGAATGTGAATCGTCACGTTCCTTTGGGCGATCCGGGCTGCCCACTCGCAAATATCCAGGCCATTCGCCCGGCATACATTAGCGCCGTCGCTGACCAAAAAAATGGTTTTAGCGGTAGTCGTACTGTCCGAAAACAAGACTGGTGACGCTTCCAGAATCGTGAGCAGGGGAGTGGTACCATCGGGCACTAAAAATTCGAGCGCTGTTTGCAGGTCGGGGCGGCTGATGCTTCCGGTGCGGTGCCATAGTCGTGGAGTAGTGCCGCAATCGCCGCCAATGGTGCCAATGCCCATAGGAAGCCGTGCCGGGATGCTGTCTAACAGTTCCAGCATCGTACTGCGCATGGTTTCAAAGCGCGTAACACCCATACAAATCACTTTTTCCATCACCATTGAGCCGGAAATGTCCAGCAAAAGCAGAAGTTCGTCGGTTTCGGTCAGCCTGGTCAGTTCCAGAATACTGCCGGGCATATTGGGAATGTAATCGCCCGAAGATTCTTTCACCACAGGCAGGTCTTTGCCGGTTCCGGCAGTAAGCCCGAGTGTGTCAGCCAGCATCCGGTAATTGGTTTGTGCCACGGTATTGGCCGGGTTGTACTGCATTGCTTTTTCAAAACTGGCCGCAGCCCTAACCATGTCGCGCTTGCTCACATGGTAATGGGGTGCCTGTTTTGCACTGCGGTGCGCGCCCATGCCCTGATTAAAAAGGGTTGCGTAGCCCAATGCATTGTGAAATGTGCTCAGTAGTTTACGATTGCCGAGGGTTTCCTGAAGTTCAATGCTCTTTTTAAACGGAGAAATGGCAAGATCATAACGTTTGCCATAGCAGCGCACTACGCCTTCCACAAAATAGCGCATCACTTTTTTCTGAACGTACTCCCGGTCTTCCTGCTCCAGACTGGCGGTACTTTTCTGCAAAATTTGCAGGGCTTCAGTCGGGTTGCCATTGCGGCCCAGACAAGCTGACAGTGATAAGGCAAATGTATAGTTGTCGGGTAAAATGGCATACGCTTTGCGGAAGTGATCTTCGGCACGGGCATATTGGCCCTCTGCAAAATTGACCGTACCTTTGAAGTGATGTCGGTAGGCCGCTTTGGCGCTGCCCCACGGCCGGAAGGAAGACGTTGTGTAAACAATCAAAAATAACAACAACAGACGCGCCAGAGTGTTTAATACGTTCACTTAGGAAGACTTTAGATGACAGATATTGGCATTTGAACGAAAATCCTTGCTAAAAAATTGATTTTGTTGATGTTATGTTGCCAAATACCTCTTATCTATGAAACAATATCGTCAAAGAAACGAAAAAAATGCGCGGACAGCATCCATTTTGCCTGCTTATTCGTTATTTCATATGATTGTATGGCTTTTCAGCAACCCTAATTTTTTTTAAAGATGAGACGACTGTTTGTAGTTACCATTTTGTTCATGAGCGTGCTGTTGCCGGTACAGGCAGCCTACATCCTCCTGCCGATGGATGAAAAATCGCAAAAGGACCACCTGAAGGCTTATGGCATCACCTATTGGGTGCTCAGCAAGGGGCAGGAGGCCTGGTGGTTGCTCAATTACCGCGGCGGAAGTTTCGCTTTCCCCCATACCAAAGATTATGAGCGGGAGTGCCTGACCCGGGGGGTGAGTTATGAAATCATTCCTGATGCACAGTTCAACCGCATCCGGGATGAAATTTCTAATCCGGAAGTAAACATGGAAGCGGTAAAATTGGAAGTAGCGCCGAAGATTGCCGTGTACACCCCGGACGAGGACGAAAAAGGGAACAAATTGCAACCCTGGGACGATGCAGTAACTCTGGTTCTTACCTACGCGGAGATCCCCTACGAAGTGGTTTACGATGCTGAGGTAATGACGGAGCAACTCGCTAAATACGACTGGCTGCACCTCCACCACGAAGATTTTACCGGCCAATACGGGCGTTTTTACCGCAATTACAATGGCCAACCCTGGTATCGGGAACATGTACGCAAAATGGAGGAATTGGCCAAAGCGCTGGGATTCAATAAGGTATCTCAGATGAAGCTGGCGGTTTCCAAAAAAATTAAAGAATATGTCGGTGCCGGAGGATTTATGTTTGCCATGTGTTCAGCAACTGATACCTACGACATTGCCCTGGCTGCAGAAGGGGTAGACATTTGTGCTCAGATGTACGATGGCGATCCTGCTGATCCCCGGGCACAGGAAAAATTGGATTACAGCAAAACGTTCGCTTTCCAGAATTTTGAGCTGGTCAAAAACCCCCTCGAATACGAACACTCTTCCATTGACCACAACGAAGGCCGCAATGTGCTGCCGGAGCAGGATTACTTCACCCTGTTTGATTTTTCTGCCAAATGGGACCCTGTTCCAACCATGCTTACGCAGTGCCATACCCGTACCGTTAAAGGTTTTATGGGACAATCAACGGCTTTCCGCAAACAAACCATCAAACCCGAAGTGCTGATACTGGGTGAAAACAAACCAGCCTATGAGTCGCGTTATATCCATGGAACCCATGGCATGGGCTTCTGGACCTTTTATGGGGGCCACGACCCTGAAGATTACCGCCATTTTGTTCACGATCCACCGACTGACCTGAATTTGCACCCAAACTCACCCGGGTTCCGGCTGATCCTGAACAACGTGCTGTTTCCGGCTGCCAAAAAGAAAAACCGGAAAACCTGATTTCCGGTATTTCATTGCCAGAGTTTTAAACTACTTAATGTCTAAAATAATAAGCGCTTAAAAAAATGTTCAAAGGATCCAATCTGCGCCTATTGTTTGGCGTACTTCTGCTGGGCGGTGCTTTTTTTGCCGGCGTCGCCTGGAAAGGAAGAGAAGACCATGATCAGACAAAGATGGCTTCTGAAGCAAAGGCTGTGTCAACGGGTAATGCCCCGGATGAATCCGGCGCAGCCCGTGAAGGTCAGCCTAACAATAACCTGACCGCCACGGAAATGGCAACCATCAAGTTGTTTGAGGAAGCTGCTCCTTCTGTCTGTTTCATTACCACAATGAATGTACGCCTCGACTACTTTACGCGCGACGTTACAGAGATTCAACGGGGTACAGGTTCTGCCTTTGTTTGGGACAACAAAGGGCATATTGTTACCAATTATCACGTGATCCAGGGGGCAGACAAAGCCCAGGTTACTTTGTCAGATCGGTCGGTCTGGCCAGCAAAATTAGTAGGCGTAGCTCCCGAAAAGGACCTGGCTGTCCTTAAAATTGACATTGCTGCCAGTAAACTCCGCCCGATCCCTGTGGGCATTTCCGAAAACCTGCGTGTGGGGCAGTCTGTATACGCCATTGGCAACCCGTTCGGGCTCGACCAAACCCTGACAACGGGTGTTGTCAGTGCCCTTGGCCGCGAAATCCAATCGGTGGCCGGTATTCCCATCCGGGATGTTATTCAGTCGGATGCTGCCATTAATCCCGGTAACTCAGGGGGGCCTCTGCTGGATTCTTCCGGTAAACTTATCGGCGTCAACACCGCAATTTACAGCCCATCCGGGGCCTCGGCAGGCATCGGATTCTCCATTCCGGTAGATGTTGTACGCTGGGTCGTACCGGAGCTGATTCAATATGGAAAAGTCAAGCGTCCCAGCCTTGGCGTGGAACTGGCCCGGCAGCAAATTGTGCAGCGGCTGGGCCTGGAAGGAGCATTGGTGCTGGATGTAATCAAAAACAGCGCTGCCGAACGGGCAGGGATCCAGCCTACTTACCGCGACCGTTCAGGCGCGATTCGCCTTGGAGATATCATTGTGGGCATCAATAATGAAAAAATTACTTCGAACAACGACCTTTATTTGGCGCTGGAACAATATAATCCCGGAGAATCCGTCAAAATTAAATTGTTGCGCGATGAACGTCCTGTCGTAGTAGAGTTGAAGTTGGACACGGCACAATAGAATTGTTTCGATGGGAGCCATCCTGGGTTAAAAACGGCTCATTTTTACCACCAAGCTGACCCATCGCAACAAGCCTGATGAATCACTGATACCAGACAGTCTGCAGATTGGGATTGTCTACTGGCAGACGGTTTTTGTTGTGCCCTGCTCTAAACAAAGCAGAACATGGAAAAATAATAGAAAGATGCCTATATTTAGGCGAACAAAAGGAGAACACCAAGATTGCATAGGACATTCCGCATCCCTGTAGTTAATCACAACCAGCTATGAAAATACGGACATTTACATTATGGTTCCTGTTGTTTTCCGGTGCTCCGGCATTTTGCCAGCACGCTGCACAATATACCTTGTACTCCTGGAATCCATTGCACTGGAATCCTGCCTACGCCGGTCTGGATCACTCCCTCAGCGCTACGGCTTTGTTTCGCAAACAGTGGACCAACCTTCAGGGCGCACCTGTGAGTCAAAATCTGAATGCACACTTACCTTTATATTATATAGGTGGCGGCATAGGATTGAACATAGAGAACGACGTGCTGGGGGCTGAACAAATGACGACTGCAGAACTGGCTTACAGTTACCAGCTTGATCTTGGCAGCAGTATTTTTTCTATCGGGCTGGGAGGCGGAATCGTTCAACGCTCCTTAGACGGCTCCAAATTGAGAACACCGGATGGTGCTTACGACGAACCGGGAGTAATTGACCATCAGGATAATTTACTGCCATTGGGACGGGAAAGCGCTATAGCTCCGGTAATGCACGCCGGGGTATATTTCCAGTCTGAAAAATGGGAAGCAGGTCTTTCTGTAAAAAATCTGACAGAGAGCAATGCAGCTTTGCCCAGTATTGAATTGCAACAAAAACGGCACTATTTCTTTACTTTTGCTTATCACGTAGAGGTAAGCCGGAATTTTTCACTCCACCCCTCTATTCTGGTTCGGTCGGATGCAGTTCAAACCCAGACAGATTTTTCCTTAACAGCAAAATTCAACGACAATATTTTTGGAGGCCTCTCGTTAAGAGGATACCATAGTGAGAGTATTGATGCAGCAGCTATCCTTGCAGGATTTCGTCTAAGTGAAAAAACCACCTTCATGTATGCGTACGATATGACCCTGTCGGGCTTACGGGATGTAAGTAACGGCTCGCATGAAGTGGGATTGCGCTACAATCTTAATAAACCCATCGGAGCGGGCAGATTGCCCCGGATTATCTATAATCCCCGTTCTTTGTAGCCCTTTCAGGCCGAAATCAAACACTCCGGTTGGGGGCTCGGCCAGTTAGTTTATGTTAAACTTGCGGAAAACGATAAATTAATCTTTGTCAGATTTTTCAAACAGTCTATATTTACCGGCGTTTTAAAAAGCCGTACTTTTTTCTGAAGGAAAACTTGGGTGTAAACATGAAGAACTTACTCAAAATTGCGCTGGCACTGCTGGTGCTTGTCGCGGTTGCATGTGGCAGAAAGGAAAATGGTCAATTGCTCGGCGCTTTGGACAGGCCGGCCTGGAAAGGAATCAATCCTTTCGGTATGATCTACGTTCCTTCCGGAACGCTCCACATCGGCCCAAGCGACCAGGACGTCAGCAACACATTCGTTCAGCGTAACAAGTCCATCTCTATTGCTGGCTTTTACATGGACGACACAGAAATCACCAACAACGAATATCGCCAATTCGTTTACTGGGTGAGAGATTCCCTTGCACATTCTTACCTCGACCACTACATCGAGGATGAAGAAACAGGCGACCAACGTATTGACTGGGAATACGAAATTGACTGGAGTGATGAAACACTGGCAGACTTGTACTACCAGGGTGATGATCGCTTCGCCGGTAAAAAGGAGTTGAATACCGAAAAATTGGAGTATGAATACGAATGGTACGATTGGCAGCGTGCTGCACACGACCAGGGAAAATCTCCCCGTAATGCT
>JABWAJ010000244.1 GCA_013361075.1 Saprospiraceae bacterium
CGATGCCGAAGAGCAGGAAGTACACCCGGTATAGTACTTCGTTTTTAACGTCCATCGGAATGAAAAATTTATTCTGCTGAAATTACAATTTTCTTCGATTGTCCCCTATGCAGGTTTTGACCTTCTTCCCTGATTTGGTCGCTGATCTGGGCCTGCTTGCTGTTGTACATGTTCTCGGATTGCGTGGTTCTTAATTGCCAGCGCAAATCGCGTACTTCCTGCTGTAAAATCTGTATGCGGCGTACATTGCCCTCTGCATAATGGGCATTGGCAATGTAAACGATGGCTAAAAATCCCAAAAAGGCAATAAAAGCTACGTTGTTCAGGATGAATCCTGAAGTCAGGCTGCTTAAATCGCTCATTTTAAATCCTTTTTTTGCCACTGCTGCTTTATTCGGCTCCCAGCCTCCTTTCACCCTGGCTTTGGCTAAACTTAGCCGCCAATCCAAGGCCCTCAAAGGAGGCGTGTGAAGCGTATTGATTCATTGAACTAGTTACCTTTTATCTTTAGGGCTTGTTCGGAAATCCCGAACAAACGCTTAGTCTCCTTTTTCCACCTTCGGGGGCTGGGGGGCTGCTACCCGCAACTTAGCACTCCTCGCTCTTGGGTTTTCCCGCACTTCTTTTTCCGAAGGCAAAATGGCCTTTTTGGAAATCAGGGTGAATGGGCGGTGGATGTTGCCATAAAAATCCTGCTCGGGCTTACCCTCTGCGTTGCCGGTTTTCATGAAGTTTTTCACCATCCGGTCTTCCAGCGAGTGGTAAGAGATGATGGCCAGCCTTCCGCCGGGGTGCAATACCTCCAGGCTTTGTTTCAGAAACTCCGCCAGGGCACCCATTTCGTCGTTCACTTCGATGCGCAGGGCCTGAAAAACCTGCGACAGGTAGCGTTGCCGCTGCCCGCGAACCAGAGGGTCGAGTATGGCGACAAAATCTTCGATGCTGCGAATGGGCCGCGTTTTCCGCTCCTGCACAAGGGCTGCTGCCAGTGTACGCGCATTCCGGACTTCTCCGTATTCGCCGAAGATCCGCAACAGGGTCGCTTCGTCAGAATAATTGATGACATCGGCAGCCGTGCGTTTTTCGGCGTTGTTCATGCGCATGTCCAATTCCGCTTTGAAGCGGTAGGAAAAACCCCGGGATGCTTCGTCCAACTGGTGCGAAGAAACCCCAAGATCCGCCAGAATGCCATGAACTTTTGGCGCGCCATGCAGGCGTAAAAAGCGTTTCAAATCGCGGAAATTGGCTTTTACAAAGGTGAAACGCGGATCATTGGGCGCATTGGCCATCGCGTCTTCGTCCTGATCAAATCCAATCAGGCGACCTTTGTCGCCCAACTCCTTTAATATTAAGGCTGCATGTCCGCCACCACCAAAGGTGGCATCCACGTAAATGCCATCTGGCTGGATGTTCAGCCCTTCAATACTTTCCGAAGCTAATACCGGGAGGTGATAGGCCATAAAGTCTAAGCTTTGTTGCCGTTAATTTTGCCAAGCACCTCTTCTGCCAGGTCTGAAAAATCTGAAGGCTCTTCTGCCATCAGGTCGTCGTATCCTTCCTGCGCCCAGATTTCAATGCGGTCGTTATAGGCCGAAAGAATCACGTCTTTGGTAATGTCCGCATATTCCAGCAGGCGCTTTGAAATCAAAATCCGGTCGGCACCATCCATTGTTATTTCCTGCGCGCCCCGGTAGAAGTAGCGGATGAACTCGCGGTTTTTTTTGTTGTACGTGTTGAGTTGATTGATCTCGGCGGTGATTTTGTCCCATACCGGTTTCGGGTACAACATCAAACATTTTTCAAACCCGCGGTTCACAATAAAGGGCAGCTTTTGCGCTTCCTCTCCCAGTTGGTTGAGGAGGCCACTCGGCATGCGCATCCGACCTTTTTGGTCGATTGTGCATTCATATTCCCCCAAAAGCTGCAATATTTCCACTTTTCTACATGATTGAGTGTTCAAAAGTATATCATTTTTACACATTTTACCACTTTCTACCACCATTTCTTCAAAAAAGTTTTCCACAATTGCTTAGCAGCGCATGATTTATGATTTTTTGTAATCAAATAAGTTTAATACTAAAATCAAATAGTTGAAATGTTGAAGGTCGGCTCAACAATATGCCGTTGGGATGAAGGTTTGTTTCGGTATGCTCCACCCAAAATGAAGCCGATGGTGCTGTTTACCCAGATTGAGCACTCGATTATTGCTTTTTGCCCCTTGCCCTTTGCCCCTTGCCCTTTGCCCTTTGCCTTTTCCACCCTATCTTTGACGCATTCAAAAACAACTCATGGAAAGCATTCTTTTTGAACGCATCGGCGAATTCATTGCAAAGCTCAGCCTCAACCGCCCGGAGGTGTACAACAGCTTCAACCGCGATATGGCTTTGGCACTTCAACGGCATTTGGATGCCTGCGCGGCGGACGAAACCATCCGCGTGATTCTGCTCACGGGTAACGGAAAAGCGTTTTGCGCCGGGCAAGACTTGCAAGAGGTGGTGGCGGAAGACGGTCCTTCCATGTTCACCATCCTTTCGGAGCACTACAACCCCATCATCGAGCGCATCCGGAAGATGGAAAAACCGGTCGTTTGCGCGGTTAATGGCGTGGCAGCAGGTGCAGGAGCGAATATTGCCCTGGCCTGCGACATCACCGTGGCTGCCGAATCGGCTTCGTTCATCCAGGCGTTTAGTAAAATCGGGCTGATTCCCGACAGTGGAGGTACGTTTAACCTGCCCCGCCTGATCGGCATGCAGCGCGCCACAGCTCTGATGATGCTGGGCGAACGCGTCTCGGCTGCTGCTGCCGAAACCATGGGCATGGTCTATAAGGCCTGCCCCGACGACCAGTTGGATGCAACCGCCACGGGCATCGCTACCCAATTGGCGCAACTACCGCCCATCGGCCTGGGCCTCACCAAACGCGCGCTCAACCGCTCGCTGACGAACGACCTGACGCAGCAGCTGGCCCTGGAAGAAGAACTTCAGGTAGAAGCGGGAATGACAGAAGATTTTCAGGAAGGCGTGGCGGCGTTTCTGGAGAAACGGAAACCGGTGTTTAAAGGTCGGTAGGGACGACCCTTGCAGTCGCCCAGTAAGCATCAACCCAAGAACCAACCAAGCCAGCAAAAACAAAAAGGCCTTCCCGAAACCGGAAAGGCCTTTTATTTTGGTGCCCAGAACAAGATTCGAACTTGCACACCCTTACGAGCACTACCCCCTCAAAGTAGCGTGTCTACCAATTCCACCATCTGGGCGTCTTGTTGTGTTTGATTTTAGACCTTTAAAGGAGTCTAAAAAAGACAATGAGGGCTTTTTATTGAAAGCAAACAGGAACTTTTTCCAATTTATTGCTGCCTAAACACCCTGCAAATGCAGTAAGTTTCAAAAGCGGTGGCAAATATATGCTGGTTGCTGCAAAAAGAGCAAGTTTTTAGCGGGTATTTTTGAAAAAGGCTGGTGCCAATTTGCCCCTACTCCACATGCCCGCTTGCAATCGCAGCCTTTCTCAGGCGCTGCAAAAATGGTGAAGCGAAAATAAAATCCTGTAAAATTTCATTGTCGCTGGTCAGCACCTCGCTTTTGCTGCCGTCCCAGGCGATGGCACCTTCGTGCAGCAGAATGATGTTGTCGCCGATTTCCATCACCGAATTCATGTCGTGGGTATTGATGACGGTAGTAATGTTATTTTCGATGGTGATGCTTCGGATCAGTTCGTCAATCACAATGGCCGTTTTGGGGTCGAGACCTGAGTTGGGTTCGTCGCAAAACAGGTATTGTGGGTTGAGCACAATGGCACGGGCAATGCCCACCCGTTTTTGCATCCCGCCACTCGTTTCGGAAGGGTATTTGCGGTTGGCACCGGTGAGGCTCACGCGTTCCAGACAATAATTGACGCGGTCTAATTTTTCTTTCGCAGTCATGTGGGTGAACATATCCAACGGAAAGCGCACGTTTTCTTCCACCGTCATGGAATCGAACAGGGCAGAACCCTGAAACAGCATCCCCACCTTCATGCGGAGCTCACGCAACTCCTTTTTGCCAATGGCAAAAAAGTCGGTATCGTCGTACCATACTTTTCCCGACGTGGGCTGCAGCAAACCAACAAGCAGTTTCATCAGCACCGTTTTTCCCGAACCGCTTCGCCCAATGATGAGGTTGGTTTTGCCTTTCAGAAACTCCACAGAAACGCCTTTCAGCACCTGGTGGTCGTCAAAAGATTTGAATATATTTTCAGTATGGATCATCTAAAGCATGTTTTGAATGAGACCCCGTTTTGAGTCTAAAATCGAATGTCTAACGCCTTAGCTACTATGTAAATACCACCGCGATCAGGTAGTCGAACAACAAAATCAGGATGTCGCTGAACACCACGGCATTGGTGCTTGCGCGCCCGAGTTCAATGCTTCCTCCTTTTACATAATAGCCCTGATAGGAAGAAACACTGGTGAGCAGGAACGCAAAAACCAGGGCTTTGACAAACATCAGGGTGAGGTTGCGGTCATTGAAAAAAGAGCGCACTCCCAGTACGTATTCAGAGCTGGACAGCAGGCCGGTAGGCACTGAAGCCAAAAAACCGCCGATGATGCTCACGAAGGCTGCAATGGCCACCAGCATCGGGATGACGAAAAGCGCCGCAATTACTTTGGGGGTGATGAGGTAAGCTGCTGTATTCACGCCCATGATTTCCATGGCGTCAATGTGCTCTTTTTGACGCATTCCGCCTATTTCTGCTGCAATGTTCGACCCTACTTTCCCGGCCAGTACCAGACACGTAATGGTAGGGGCCAATTCAATGATGGTACCGTCAAGGATGATGTAGCCGGTGTAATACCGGGGAACCAGTGTGCCGTCCAGCTGAAAAGAGAACTGCACTGCCGTCACCGCACCAATAAAGATGGCGATGAGGCCAACGATCACCAGCGAACCAATGCCGATGTCGTTCATCTGCCGGAGCGTTTCTTTGTAGTACATGTTGAAACGTTCCGGACGGGAAAAGGCCGTCCGCATGAGCATGACGTATCGGCCAAAGTGATAAAGGAATGTTGTAAAAAGCATATTTTTCTGCTATCGGTAGCGGCCAAAGTTAGGTCAATTTTGTTAACCCGCAAGGGTTTTTCTTAACAGTAGACGATACCAAACGCTTGCTGATCGTTAAACCGTGCTCCCATGTCTGAAATATTTCTTAAAAGAAAAATTGTCCGCAATAATGCACTTCGTTTGCTGTTCTTATCCTGACTTTTTGCAGGTATATTCCACAAAACCCAAAACCGGTTTATGCAATTCTCAACTGCTACACGATTGTCAGATCTTGGACATTAGATGTTAGACATCAGATTTTAGACACCAGACATGAGATGTTGGACATTGGATATCAGTTTTCCATAACTCACTTTCTCCTATGTCCTGAATCAAAAATCTTAAATCTAAAGTCTTAAATCTAAAATCCAGAGTCTAAAATCCAGAGTCCGGAGTCTGACATCCTATTTTTCAACACCCTTTTGTCCTAAAAAAAATCCAGCATCATGAGAGTACTCGTGTGTGTGTTAGCGGCGTTTTGTTCCCTTACGCAGCTGCATGCCCAGGCAAATTGTTTGCAGGGCGATTGCAAAAACGGTTATGGCGTTTGCCTCTACCCCAATGTGGGTAAGTATGCGGGCGACTTTCAAAACGGCAAAATGCACGGGAAAGGCATTTTGTACTACACAGACGGTACAAAATACATCGGCCATTGGGCCGACCACTACCGGGAAGGTGAAGGGCGTATGGTTTTTGCCAGCGGTGATGAATACCTTGGTCAGTTTGTCCGCAACAAAATGCAGGGGCAAGGTGTGATGGAGTTCATCAACGGCAACCGTTACGAGGGTAACTGGCTCGACAGCAAACCACATGGCCGGGGCATATTTCAATACGCCAACGGCGATCGCTACGAAGGAGATTTTTTCAACGGTCAGCGGCACGGATCCGGTGCCATGGTTTATGCAGACGGCTCCCGCTACGAAGGCGAATGGGCTGCCGGTAACCGCCATGGCGAAGGGCTGCTGATTTTTGCAAGCGGAGAAACCATCCGTGGTGTTTGGGTGGATGACCAGTACCAAATGGATTTTGCGCGGTATGGTTATGCCGGAGACACGGCTACGCTGCGCAACTGCAACCTGGTGAATTGCGCAAACGGCAAAGGCAAATATGCTTACCGCGACGGCAACCGCTACATCGGTGATTTTTACAATGGCGTTCCACAGGGCGTTGGCACGGTCTATTACAAAAGCGGCGACCGCTATGAAGGCGGCTGGAAACAAAACCAGCCCCACGGAGAAGGCATCATGTACTACGTCAATGGCAGGGTAACCGGCGCGTTGTGGGATTTTGGCAAACCGGTAAAAAAGCTCTTTTTTGAAGAACAGGAAAAAGGCAGCATCGTGATTTCAGCAGAACAGAGCCAGGAAGTGAGGATTTGGGCGGTCATCATTGGCGCTGCGCACTACAACACCATGCCCGTTCTGAAGTATACCGATGATGACGCTTATCAGTTGTATGCCTTTATGAAAAGCCCGGAGGGTGGTGCTCTGCCCGATCATCAGATTACCCTGCTTATTGATGAAGAGGCAACCCGGGCCAATATCCTCCAATCCATGCGCAGTGTATTTTTTAAAGCCGATGAAAACGACGTTGTCTTGTTTTATTTTTCCGGACATGGCCTGCCGGGAGCTTTCCTGCCCATTGATTACGATGGCATCAACAACACCTTGTCACACGAAGAGGTCCGCGAAATTTTAAAAATCAGCAAAGCCAAGCACAAACTGGTTTTGGCGGATGCGTGCCACTCCGGTACCCTCATGCAGGTAAAAACTCCGGGTTACATCACACTTGAAAAGTTTTATAAAGCGTTTGAAGATACGCAGGGCGGAACCGCACTGTTGCTTTCTTCAAAGGGAGAGGAGTTTTCATTGGAAGACGGCGGCCTGCGCTCGGGCATTTTCAGCCATTTCCTCATCCGGGGCCTCAAGGGCGAAGCGGATACGGATGAGAATAAAATTGTGACCATCAAAGAATTGTTTGATTTTGTGTTTCAAAGAGTGCGCCGGTATACCGCCAATGTTCAAACGCCGACCCTTTCGGGAAAGTACGATCCGAGAATGCCGGTAGCCATGGTGCGCCCGTAGGGGCGCCTCTTGCAGGGCCCAACCCGGTGCCCCTCGTGATCGATGTCGAAGACAATCGGCTGTTCGTTGTTCCCCGGTCGTTGAGCGGAGTCGAAACGACAGGGGAACAGCGAACAACCATCAACACTCAACCAAAAAACCACCGATTGTCTGCGTAAATATTACTAACTTCGTGAATCAGTAAGTACCACTCACTATGAAACAAATTTTGCTTGTCCCAATCCTGATTCTTTCGATGATCCATTTGGCAAAAGCCCAATGCCTGTCGGGCAATTGTCAGAACGGAAACGGCGTTTTCCTGCTTGCCAGCGGAGATCGCTATATCGGACAGTTCAGGGACGGCAAAATTCAGGGAACAGGCAGTTGTTTCTACACCGATGGCAGCCGTTATCAGGGAGAGTGGGAAGAAGGACTCCCGAATGGCAAAGGCACCAGGGTAGCCCGCGACGGCTCCCGGCAGGAAGGGGAATGGCGCAAAGGAAAATTTGTCCGTACCCTGCAAATGGAACTCATCCAGAAAGGCATCACCGATAAATCGCAAACCGGCTGTATTTCAGGCGACTGTACCAATGGCAAAGGCATCCATGTTTACGCCAGTGGTGCCGTCTATATCGGCGATTTTCTGAATGGCGAAATACACGGCATCGGGGTCTGTTATTACCCCGACGGCAGCAAATACCAGGGCGAATGGGTGCACCGCTACCCGGAAGGCCGTGGTACAAAAACCTATGCCGACAAAACCACCCGAACGGGAGCCTGGAAAAAAGGACAACCTGTAGATGAAAGAGGCCGGATCGTAGACGTTGTTGCCCAGCACAACGACAATTCC
>JABWAJ010000245.1 GCA_013361075.1 Saprospiraceae bacterium
TCATGACGGAGCGAAAGCGAGGAAATTTTGTTTTAGACAAGGCGGATTTTGCAGACGTAGCTGGCAGCTACGGCGAAAAAATCCAACGCAGTATAAAATGCTTGCATTCGACGTAGTCAAATAAAATTTGCCGCTTGCAGCCCGTTGATGAATTCCCGAACAAGCTCTTAGCCCAAATTAAGGCGACATATCGCTGCATAGTAAATAAGAAAAGAACAACATAATTAAAACCCTTTGGCATGAGGCTTAAATATTTACTACTGCTTTCGATTGTTTTATTTCAAATTCCATCTTTTGCACAACGAGAATTTGGCATTTGCGATTCTACCTCCTATCCACTCAACGATGATACCACCATAATTGCAGGCAGGTATCATTTGTATACGCATTCAAACAACACATTAAACGTCCTTTATGATTTCTCTTCCTTAGACGTTAATGAATATATCAGAGATTTTGACATCATCAAACCTGATCTTTGGTATACAGTTGTAGGGCTTAGGTATATAGGCGGTCCAACAAGGTTATATAAAAGTACGGACAGAGGGCAAATTTGGTCGTTGGACACGAGTCACTACAATACACCGGATTTAGAATTTATATCCCAACAATTCATTCAGTCAATAAATAATTTACAGCATTTGAATGGCGACACCCTGATCATGTTTATGCATTATTACGAATCAGGAATAATTTACTCAACTGATTTGGGATTAAATTGGACAAAATGGTTTAACAATTTAATATCCCACTATCAGGGGATGTTTGAATGCGACAACAAGTATTATATTTTTGGTTATGAAGGTGATGGATTCAGAGCATCCATGTTTGGTTTTGATAAGAACCTGTTATTTTCATCCGACAGCACCGGGATTTGGAATTCATTTAATCCTATGGGGTTTCATCCACCCTGCTACCAGGGCGCTGATACCATAAGATGTATTTATGCACCGGGTAATTTGACCAGATGCGGTACTTATGATTTTTTTAAAAACAAGATCAATTCGCTTTGTTCTCCGGTAAGCACCGCAGCGTTTACAAAAAATGCAGTTAAAATTTACCCCAACCCATTTAAGGACAAAATAAATACGGAAGGAACAACCGGGGCAGAAATCTATGCCTTAACAAATTTGTACGGCCAAATGGTTTGGTCTGGTAAACAAATAGAGCAGCAGGACTTTTACTACCTGGCAAGCGGCATTTACTTCCTGACAGTCCTTACAGACCATGGAAGACAAACGGTAAAGCTGGTAAAAGAATAAATGGATGGTATAAGGGGAAATAATAACTGTCCTCTTGTCGTATTCTTTCCGGCCACGATGTTTTTTTCGGATATATCATTGGTTTTGCGGCAAAGATAAATTGAAATGCGGTGTTTTATAACAATAATTTTTCGGTTGTTAGAATAGCAATATTTTGTGTTGCAAAGGCTCACGGGCCCTGCAAACGCCGCTCATCCCGACCGAAGTCGCATAGGTGTTCGGGGGCAGATTGACTACGTCGAATCTTCCATTTTGGCAGAGATAGCCAGCAGCTATCTTGAAACGTAAGTTCGACGTAGTCAAAAAATCCCAAATATTAATGTTTCACAAAACGCTGCGGCTGCAACACTCCATTCACTTCGATAAGGAGGTAATACATACCAGGCGTTAGTTTAGAAATGTCGATGTTCTGCTGGTTGTTATCCAGTTTGATCTGACGTAATGGCTGGCCGGTAGCACTCATCACTCGGATAGACTGCATGTTAGCTGCGGAGCGAACATTCAGGATGTCCTGTGCAGGGTTCGGGAATATGCTCACGTCATTGCCTTCCAATACCATACCCGGGTCAATTTTGCCCAGATCCACTGGTGGGTTGCTGTATTCCGTATTGCTACCTTCTGCTTCTTCAATAGATACCACGGTGCCTCCTTCTACGAGTGCTCCGCTATAAGCAGTAACCGTCACCGCATCAATGTAAATGAGGTCGCTGTTATCACTGGCATCACACTGGAAACGAATTTGCGAGTTGCTGGCAAAATTATACTGAGCACTGCTCAAACTTACCGTAGCTACATAGAAGGTGTTATTGTTAAAGCTAGTTCCTCTGGCATAAGTGGCTACTGTGGTCCAGGTAGAGCCATTGTAGAACCGCACCCAAAAATCTTCACCATTCTCCATGCTGTTGGCGTAGAAGTAGAATTCGACATCAATTGAACTATAACCCGACAGGTTTAACGCCGGAGAAGTCATTGCCGAAATGGTACCAGAGTTATCCCGAATGTAGATAGAATAACTTCCCTCATAAGAGCGGATGCCTGAATAGCGGGCACAATCATCACCACCATCTGCCCAGCCGTCCCAGCCAGTCTCGAAGTAGGAACCAAGGAGTACCGTGCTACCACAAGGTGCACAATCAGGGCCACCGCAGTCTACGCCCGTCTCATTGCCATTTTGAATCCCATCCGTACAAGTAGGAGCAGCTACACCTACACAGAAGTTGGTCGTTTCACTGGATCCGAAAGTACCGCCGGAAGCTTCCGTTCCATCACTGGAAGTAACCGTATAGCTACCGTTGCCGTAAGCACAGCAGATACCATCCCCGTAAGTGTCAGAAATTGTAAAGTCATAGCAACCGTCTACCAGGCAGATATTTTCTACTACAGTAGAACCATCAGGCTGTGAACCATAAGTACCACCAGAAGCCACTACAGCACCTACGGAGTTTCTGATGGTCCAGCTTGTTTCTTCAGGGTAGTTATCCAAAACAATGGTTACAGTCACCAGGTTATCGTTACAAGGCCCGGCACAAGGTGCACAGACGGAACCTCCGCAGTCAACCCCCGTTTCGTCACCATTCTGGATGCCGTCAGTACAAGTAGGACCAGGTACCCCACAAGTAGCCGACAAACAGCCTGCATTGGTTACCGTATTGCGGATAACATTACCTGGCTGAGGGCCAAAACCTTGCGTAAAATCAATTCCCGTAGTGAGGTGACAATAACTCATAATGGTACCGCCGCCGGGAGGGCTACCGGGCAAAGAGCAGCTACCTTCCACCCCACCTGCACAACCATCAATAGCCGTACCGTTGCCATTCCATACACAAGCATGCGTGTGGCGCGAGCCGATCAGGTGCCCCATTTCGTGGGTTACGACCATCACAGTGAACGAGTAAGTAGGTACGTTGCTGTAAGTGGCATCAATGCTGCTGAAACACTTGGAATTATCAGGATTGGAATTGCAGATTCCGGCAAAACCGGCGGCAATACCACCACTGGCCTGATAAGATACCAGGTGGCTCAAATTACCATTGAAAGCACCTGTGTTGGCCTGGTAAGAACTCAGCATTGCGCTGGAGCTAGTGCCCGTATAAGGAGCAGGCGTATCCCAGGCTTTGATTTCAGAAATGCCCATTTCCAGGCTTTCATTCGCGTAGAGGGTGATGGCTTGGTTGAACACCCCCGTCACATAGTTGGTCGCACCGACTACCCCACCTTTATTCGTCACGATATCATCGTCAATTTCAATGTATACCTGGATACAATCGCCCGTTGCCCTGGCTTGGCTGTACTCCAGATCGCTGGCCCTGTACACTTCTCCATCATCAGGCGTAGCACAGTCTAAATCCCGTGGTTGCTTGAAGTAGCGGTCATTGTAAATTACATGCTCTTTGTTACGAGCCCCCTCAACGAGGCCGATTACATAGTTGCCGTATTTTGTGGAGATCAGGCCGTGAATCTCATTGTCGAATACGCTAATGGCAACCAGGGCGGTGGGGTCACCATCCAATGTTCCTGCGTAGTAAAGGCCAGGTGTGTAATCTACGCTTCTCCCACTGCTGGTAGTCAGTACAAAATCATCTGAAAGTAACTTGTTGGGAATCAGCGTAACAACAGCTTCGCCCTGGCCTGGCAGCGGAAAAGTAAGGCTTAGTACCTCCGGGCGCTCCTGTTGTAAATTGCGAATTGCTTCGCGATCAAGTGTTACAATCAGCCCTTCTGTAAGGACATTTTCAGGGATATCAAAATCCTTGAGACTCCGATCGGTAGCGGTAACAAGTACATAATCACTTATGTCGTGTTTGGCAACTGCTTTAGCTACCCGTTTGGCAACAGCTCCTTGTCCAAATGCCAGTACTGGCACAAACAAAAGCAATAGTAGATAGTGCACGTTTTTCATACTAGAAGAATTAAGATGATGAATAATAATATCCCAGGAATTTACTTCTTCAAGTAAACCCAGCCTAAACCAGAGTAAATTATTGTTTAAAAAAGCGGTGTTATCTTTAGTGGAGCTTCTCAATACTGGATTGATTGCAAGGTATCTTTTTTTATTTATTTGTACCAAATGAATGCTTCTAATTTAAAAAATTATTTTTTCCAGCTTACGCCATTTTTAATATTGTAAAATCAACAATAAGCAGTATTGGTGAAGCACCCACTTCACAAAGAAAACCTGAGCGTCTAAAACGAACTCACCCCGAACAAGCGCTTAGCCCGCTTCAGGCTACTGTTTATCCTCCGAATAATCAATAAATATTTTTCCATCGAAAAGGTAGAGACCTGTTTCTCTCGTACCCACCCAAAGATTTCCAGTTTTATCTTCCAAAATTGTCCAAATCCAAGGGTTGATCAGGCCATCTTTAAAACAGGTGAACGATTTTCCATTGTAACAGGAAAGGCCGCCATCACCACCAAACCAAAGGTTGCCGTTTTTGTCTTCTATGATCTTCGTAACCAGACCATTATAACCTGGAAAACCATCGGTTTTTGTAAAACTTGTAAATGTTTTTCCATCGTAACGGTAGGCTCCGGCCCAATTGCTGAACCAAATATTCCCGTTTTTATCTTGACATTGAGGCCAAGCCCAACTATGAATGACTCGTTTCGAATCGAATTGAAGCGTTAGTTCTTTTAGTTTAAAGTTGGTTATTGATTTACCATCATAACGAAAAACACCTTCGTTGGTTCGTCCACCAAACCAAATGTTACCTGCTTTATCTTCTAAAATACGCTCCACCTTATCGTTACTGCCTAAAAAGCTATTTGCAGCCTCATTAATGGCAAACGGAGTAAAGAATTTGCCATCGTAGTTATACACCCCATCTATTGTTACAAACCATAGTTTTCCGCTTTTTGCTTGCATGATGCTGTAAACCCAATGCGAGTTGCGGTAGTATTCATTCTTGTTGGGAGGAAGGTTTTTGGGTAAAGGAATCTCGATTTTAGTAAATATTTTATCCTCTGTCCTGAGCGATTTGTGCTGATCGGAACCCACGTGAGCCGAAGGGTCGTAAAGACAAAGCCCCGCATCCGTACCTATCCAAATTTTACCATCTTTATCTTCCAAAATGCAAGAAACATGATTACTGTTTAGCCCATTGGCCACTAAAAATTGACTAAACGATTTCCCGTCATATTTATAAAGTCCATTATCTGAGGTTCCAAACCAAAGGTTGCCTGATTTGTCCTGCAGGCTGCATTGAACATTGCCATTTCCCAGATTTTTTATAAGTTTTGGAGGTTCCTTTTCTTTGGGTACATCTTTTTTAACGGGTCCGTTGCAGGCCGTCCCCAAAAGTAGAATTGCCAGGAAAATAAAAACTTGCATTTGTAATGATTTTTTTATTCAATGGTTCGTGAAGAACAGCCGCTTGGCGGCGTAGCATTATGAGAAATAAAAAAAGGCGTATGTGTTTGATTTTCCACAATCGAATACACGCACGCCATGACAGGAATACGAGATTCCCTTGCAGCAAAGATCAAAGAAATTGCGGGAAAAGGTGCAGTTGGGATGAGCGCTTCTCACAAATAACAAATACCCGACAATCTAAGACGTATTGCAAGTTTTTCTAAGTCTCAAAAAAAAATCATTGCTCAAAGGCATATTTTTATTGTTTATCAATAAATTTCTATTACCTTTGTGACATCATTTTATACTTCGTGCTGCTGGGTTTTGCGCATTGGCTTTGACCTAACCCCCAGATTAGCAGCGCTCAGTATGACAAAAAAGGCTTCGTGCCTGGCGGTGCGAGGCATAAACCATAACAAGCATGTCAGCAAAAAGCAACTTCGTATTTAAAGCCCTGAACATTGTGGCCTGGATCATCTTCGTCGGCTTGTGCATTGAAGCAGGTGGTTTGATCGTCAATTTTGTATTCAGCCTGTACAAACCTGAATTTGTCCAGAATTTATACCAAAAGCTGGACTTAAGCGAAATGTATAGTCGCAGTAAATGGGCCTTTTTTAATATGTACACGTTTATATTGGTCATCTCGATTTTGAAAGCTTACCTGTTTTATGTGGTCATCAGATTGATTTACAAACTTGATTTGTCAAACCCCTTCAACCGCTATGTTTCTGAACAAATTACACAGATTAGTTACCTTACCCTGTCCATAGGACTCTTAAGTTACATCGCCCGGCAAACTGCTAAAAATTTGATGCATCGTGGGTACGAAATTGACCAGCTAAGTCAGTTTTGGGTAGATAGCGAGGCTTTTATTTTAATGGCAGCTATCGTCTATATCATTGCGATTATTTTTAAAAAGGGAATTGAATTACAAAATGAAAACGACTTAACCATATAAGCTATGCCAATTATTGTAAATTTGGATGTAATGATGGCAAAGCGAAAAATGTCGCTCAATGAGCTGTCAGAAAAAGTGGAACTAACGCTTTCTAATCTTTCGATCTTAAAAACGGGAAAAGCGAAAGCCATCCGTTTCAGCACATTAGAAGCGATTTGTAGGGCACTGGATTGTCAGCCTGCTGATATTCTTGAATACGTGGAAGAAAGACAAAGTTAACTGTTGCTTAGAGCTTATTCGGGAATTCATCAACGGGCTGCAAGCGGCAAATTTTATTTGACTACGTCGAATGCAAGCATTTTATACTGCGTTGGATTTTTTGACTACGTCGAACTTACGTTTCAAGATAGCTGCTGGCTATCTCTGCAAAACCCGCCTTGTCTAAAACAAAATTTCGAACAAGCTCTTAGGCAAACCTTCGCATGGCCAACAAATCTCTTTTTTTGGAAAGCGCTAAACACTTGATAATAAGCCCTACACCTGCAAACACCGCTCATCCCGACCACGGTCGGGACGGCAGACGAAACGCGACGGATTGTAAATCCGCGCGAGCAAAGGACGTGTTTTTATAAAATGGCGAATAATGAACCCGTTGCGTTAGTTGAGAACATCCTGCACGAGCGGATCCGAGTTTCGAAGAGTAGTATATCAGGACTCTTTCCTCGTTCCCAAAGCCTTGTCAATAGCGGATATCAAATTCTTTCGGGACACATCCTGATACGGCCTGTAACCAACTTCTGATGAAATAACCGTTCCGGTTTTGTCAATGACAATATTTTTGGGAAAACCGCCTCCATCATAAAGGTCCATGATGGACTTCGCTTCGGGAATGATGCGGTAATCAAATCTCGTTCGTTGTAAAAAAGCTTTGGTTTCTTTTTCCTTGTCAAAAGTCAGGCCGAGGAAAACCACGTCTTTGCCCTGGTATGCCTGCACTATTTCATTCAATTCCGGCATTTCCTGAACGCAGGGGAAGCATCCAATGAACCAAAAATTGAGTACGACGACCTTGCCTTTCAAGGTCGCCAAATCCACCTGGTTGCCATCAATATCTTTTGCTGTGAAAAGGGGGGCGGGTTTGAATCGCAAATCCACCCGGTTTTTTTGATGCTTTTTGGCTTCTTCCTTAAGGTTGTTAAAATAATCAGCCAATTCTGTCTTGGTCAGCGATCTGAAAACCACTGCTTTGATGTTTTCAGGATCATCACCAAAACAGTCAACCGTCATATTCATCTCTTTTTCCCGGATCTGTGCTAAAGTTAACTGATTTCCTTCAAGGGAATAGACCGGAAATTTTAATTGGGTAGTGTCGTCAATTAAGTGTAAAACCTTACGTCTTTCTTTCTCAGTCAGGGTTATTTTATTCAAACCGCTAAGTGCTTTTTCGAGTTTTTCAGAATAAACCGGAATGTCGTTTTTGCAACTGGTAATGAATAACAGAAAGGGTAATAAGGTTGTAATTGACAAGGTCTTCATGGCGTTATGGTATTGTTCTATTGATAATAAGTATACCTGGCGCCCAATGTGACAAAGGCCTGCCTCCAACCATGCGTTGATCAGCCGTGCTGCAAGGACAGCGCTTTCTTTGGGAAGTACCATTGTCAGGCTTTTCTAACAAATTCTGATTTTAACGCCATTGCCCCATAACCTTCAATTTTGCAATCAATATTATGGTCGCCGTCGGTTAAGCGGATGTTTTTTACTTTGGCGCCCGCCTTTATGGGCAGCGAAGCTCCTTTTACCGGTAAGTTTTTCTTTCACCACCAGGATGTCCGCTTTGAACACCGCTTCGGGCGTCCATTCATGACCACAGTCCGGGCACGCGTATGATTGTTCTCCCGTAGCGTACCCATAAGGGGATTCACATTGTGGGCATGACTTTGTTTCTTCAGACATGATTAAGGTTTTTTTGTATATGGGGGGAAAGGTAAGCTATTTTGGGAGGGGACAGCATATTTAGCGCCAACCCGGGGTCAGTCAAGCACTACCAAATCTTGAATTAATTTCCTTCACTTGGCAACACAGCCCTCTTCCTAATTTCATAAATATTTGTCTTTATTTTCCACTGTTCACTATCCCATACAAGATAGTAATCCTGATAGTTGACGGTATCTGCCTTAACCTTTGGAGTTTGAGAGGTGTCTTGCCAGAGTAGATGCCATTTCTCCCGGGTTTTCACTCTTGCGCTGTTCAGCCAGATTTTTTCGATATGCACTTCTACTACTTGGTGCGTAGAGGGGGGAGTTTTCAGACTTCTATTCAGCCTCGAATTATTGTACAAGACATGTTTTATTTCCTCCCGATTTGGGCTGTTCATAGTGTAAAAACGATCAAGGAAAGCTGTATCAATGACAGGAATTGATTTATATGCATTGAACTCAGCCTGATTTGCTTCCAGTATAAGCCGTTTTATTTCCCTGCTATGGGTTGCCCGATAGCACCCTTGATAGTAAGCGAGGCAAGACAACATAAGGATAGGGATTATAGCGGTTTTTTTCAAAATAGCTTTAATGCTAAACCCGGGTCTTTGCACTTTCCCCTGGCCATCCAAAGCAGTTTCCTTCTCATTAAGTAGACGGGCAATGGTATCCTCGTTCCTGTGCCGAAAGTCTTCCCAATTCTTATAACCTACATAACAAGCGTATGCATCAAGCGATTTGTATTTTGTGTTTTCAGTTAGCCCATTTTTTTGAAAAGCCTGGTTCAGTGTGTCTTCACTAAGTGCCTCTATGTGATCAATTTTTTTCTCAGCAAACAGGCGCTTCATGTCAGTGTGGATCGTAATGGCAAAATTAAATGGTTGGTTTATTTGGTCAAAACCATTGAACTCACCGAACCTACGCTTATATTTTTCATCCCATTCCTTCTCAATCTTTCCTGTGAATTGCCTCCACAGTTCTGTTACAAGTTGTTGCTTTTGCCTAAGTACGGCCATCTTGGGTAGGTTTATAGATCAAATAAGGATTTACAAATCTATTTTCAAACAGACACGTCTAATCATGACGTTCCCTCAAATGCGAAAACTTTTTCAAATCTCATTAAAACAATTGCAAATGCCGAAAAAGAGGTAATCATCCCAACACCTTTGTTGCGTGATTCGTTGAATGAATTAGCGACATCACAGAAATTTTTTAACATAAAATAAATTTAGTGATGAAGTATTCAAAAGCGTTAACCTGTTGTTTCTTTCTTTTCCTGTTGGCCTTAATAGGTTGTGAACAAGAACGTGAACAAGCGATTCTGCCTGATACAAGCGAACACGAAAGCCCTGAATTGGCATTCAAGTTTGAGCAATGCATCAAGCTGTATGATGGTGAGTTTTTCGTCGACTACTGTGTACAGTCAAACCTCGAGTCTGAGATAGAGAAGATTTTGTTACAGAACCCAAAGGTTAGAATTTCACCATACCATGCAGCAGACTACCCGGAAACAGACACACCTGAAAATTTTGTACTCTCTGAACAGACAGACTTACCGCCTACCGACTACGATGTTTCAGAGGTTATTAAAAGTAGCAACGTACCTCATGGTTATAAGGCTGAGCTGTACTACAGTAACAAAAATGTTTCAGACGATTTTTCTTTCAGATCTTGGGCAAACCGCTACTACAGTGATAGCGGTGCTATCGGCGTCTATGTTGCCCATGGGGGCTATACAGTACCTACATTTTTTGACAGTAGAGGTTTTTTGAACATAGGATGGAAAGAACGTGGTAACCGAACTATCGGGCCCAATAACACTCATTCGCATACATTTAACACTACGGTCTACACCAGTTACCGGGGTGCCAGGGCAAGGGCATATACAACCCTGCCTGCCTGGAATGCAATGACGAAAATTTTCCTTTACTGAGGTGTCTAAAAAAAATTCCCGTGATGTGCCTTTGCTGTTGATGCTATCGGCCCATCACGGGTTTCCTTCCAACAAATCCCTTTCTGTGTATTATTCGGTTTTAAAACCCAATAAATAGGTGCTGCAAAATACCTGCCCTGCACAGCCCGCTCGCACCAAGTCTTCCCTCTCCTCGTCAAAACCACGCTCGCTCGCCAGGATTTTTAATCCGTTGCGGCCTGTCTGCCGGTCTCCAGACCGGCGCTCCTTCACCTCAATCGAGTTCAAAGCTTTAACACCCACAATGAAATAGAAGGAAGACCTCACCCCTTTCCGGACATCACTAAAAACATCCAACTTAAACCATACTCAACATACCCAACCACGGATCAAGTTAAGGGAAATTTTTCAAACTGCATCTATCAAGGAACCTTTTGATCACTTCAATTGTCCATTACGCCTGCAATGTTCCGACATGTAAACCAATTCAAAAACACCTGAAACATGGCGAAGCAGCATTTTATTTTAGTTTGAAACATCCAAAGCATGAACGCAAACTCCCATCCCTGGCTCGAATTCCTGAAAACCATCGCCCCCGACCTTGCCGTCCTGCAACAAGCCCCTGACGGCAATCCCCTGCTTTGGGTTCAAATCGCCGGCGAGCGCGTCCGCATCATCCACGAAGCGGATTCCGATTTCAGCTTCTGGATCGAACGCTTTGAAAGTGCCGGCGGCGAAACGGGGGATGAATTGGTGGTGGATGTCGGTGCGCAGGCAGAAGAACTGCGGCTGGCGCGCAATGTAGTGGAGGCTTTTTTGAAAAGGCGGACGGGGTAGCGCAGGAACAAAGTGCCATTCCCAAGCAATTTTCCGGTTTTCAACAATGTAGTTGATTCTAAAACCTTTCCCTCCTTATGGATGATTGACGATTACAGGCTCTGTAATGGATGATATCGCATACGAAAACTCCCCAGCTCCTGTCAAGCCTTCCCTCACCCTGAATATTTTTTAAACGATCATCGTCGTTCTTTTTTCAGCCACATAAGCCTCTCTAGCCAATTGGCTGGTCTGCTCTTTTCGGCTCAATTAGCTTTTACCGTCGTCAGTAGTTCGCTGTCGAAGACGGCAGCTGGTGAAATGACGGTTTCATCCATTGGGACGTTGTCGCCGTACCGCTCTTTCATTTTTTTCTTAACCACGCCACTTGTCAGGTCAAAATCGCTCAGTTTGCCAAGCTTTCCAATCTCAATCCCTGTCGCCCGTTGGTAGATTTTCCAAATGAGTTCAGAGCAATAAATCCTGTCGTCTGACCACTCAAAAGTCAGGTCGTAGTTTTTGCCTTTGAGTTCATCGCCAACCGCTTTCATTTTTGCAAGTGCCGCAGGCGTTAGCACCTCGTCTGCGTTTTTAAGTCGCTTGACGACATACTTGCCGTCTTGTCCCCGGGCAATCCATTTGTCCAGCCGGGTTCGTTTCACAGGTTGCACGGCTTCAAAAACAAAAAACTGATTCCCTTCTTTGTAAATGATTCCACAGTGCGAATACACTGATTTAGTGGCCAGTTGAACGGCTTTGCTTTGCCCGGAAAGGGAGGTCTGGAAAATCAGGTCGCCGCTCTGAAACCCGTTTTCCTTTATAGAGGTTGCAAAAATCAACGGCAAATTAGCATCCAAACCGTACCCGCCTAAAAAAATCAGTCCTAAAAATCCAAACAGGGTTATTCCTTTTTTCATGGTCGTTTTATTGTAGAATACGAAAACTATCAGCCAGCAGGTTAGCAACTCCCCATCCGCGTATGCTGAATGTTAGTCAAACCGGGGCTGAGGGGCTACACCTTCCCGCTCGCGCCAAGTCTTCCCTCCCCTCGTCAAAATCGCGCGGCTCGCCAGGGATGTCATTCCCGCCAGGGAATCTCCCGTCGCGGCCGGTCTTCCGGTCTCCAGACCAGCGTGCGAAGGTCATTCCCCTCCTCACAAAAATTCATCATCCCTCCCGTGCTGCCAACCGCGCCCATATCCTATTACATGATTGATAATTGACCCCCATCTCAGGATAAGAAGGCTATACACCGCTGACGCGTTCCTTCGCTTGAATGCCCACAGGGCATTCACCCTGCGGGATCGCTCAGTCACATCAAAAATCAAATTTCATCATTCATCAATCGTCAATACTCACACCTTCTCCAACCTTACCACCACCACCTTATACTCCGGACACTGCGCAATACTATCGTGCACATCCGACGTAATGTTATTCACCATCAATTCCGGAAAGTGGAACGTCGTGCTCAGGATGCCCGGCTTCACTTCGTCGGTGATGTGGGCTTTGCTGGGCACTTCGCCGCGCGGGGAAATCAGGCGCACCATATCGCCCTCTTCGATGCCGTTGTCGCGGGCGTCTACGGGGTTGATGAGCAGGAGGTCTTCGGTGACGATGAGCACGTTGCCGGTGCGGCGGGTCATGGTGCCGCTGTTGTAGTGTTCGAGTACGCGGTTGGTTGTGATGATGTACGGGTATTCGGCGATGTGGTCGAGTTCGGGCGTTTCCACAAAATCGCGGAAGACAAACTTCCCTTTGCCGCGTTTGAAAGTATCGGTGTGCAGGATTTTCGTATCCTGGCCGTCGGGTGCCACGGGCCATTGTTTGCCCTGCGTGCCGAGTTCGTCCCAGCGCACCCCGGCGAAGAAGGGCACGATGGCGGAAATTTCTTCCAGCATACCAGCAGCCGTGTAAGGCGCCTGCGGGTAGCCGAAGCGGTTCATCATGTCCACAAGGATCTGTCCGTCGGGTTTGCAGTCGCCGATGGGTTCCACCACGCGGTTGACGCGCTGGATGCGGCGCTCGCCATTGGTGAAGGTCCCCTCTTTTTCGAGGAAGGATGCGCCGGGCAGCACCACGTCAGCCAATTTGGCGGTTTCGGTCATGAACAATTCCTGCACCACCAGAAAATCCAGCGCCTCTAAGGCCCGGATCACTTTTTGGGAGTTCGGATCGGACTGCACCACATCTTCCCCTACAATCCACATAGCTTTCAGCTTGCCTTCCAGCGCTGATTCGTACATTTCGGGGATGGTGAAGCCAATTTTATCAGAAACGGGCCGTCCGTAAAAATCGGTGAATTTTTGTGCGATGTCCGGGTTGGTCACGTCGAAATAGCCTGCTGCCTGGTAGGGCTGCACGCCCATGTCGGCCATGCCCTGTACGTTGTTTTGGCCACGCAGGGGGTTCACCCCGCAACCGGGTTTGCCCACGTTGCCGGTGATCATGGCCAGGTCGGCGATCAGCATGACGGCGTAGGTGCCCTGGTAATGTTCCGTGACACCGAGGCCGTGGAACGACATGGCCAATGGCGCTTTAGCGTAAGCGATGGCTGCTTCGCGCACCTGCTCGCGGGGCACGCCGGAAACAGCTTCGAGTTCGTCAATATTGAGCTTCAGGATATTTTCGCGGAATTCTTCATACCCCTCGGTGCGGCTGGCAATGAAATCCGCGTCTTCCAGTCCTTCCTGCATGATGTAATACAGCATCATGTTCAGCACCGCTACATTGGTGCCGGGCCGCAGTTGCAGGTGGTGGTGTGCGTATTTTGCAATTTCCGTTTTGCGCGGATCCAGCACGATCAGGGTTTTGCCTTTCATGGCCTGCTGCTTGAGCTTGGCCCCGGTGACCGGATGCGCTTCGGTCGGGTTGGCCCCGATGATCAGCATGCAATCGGTGAGTTTCACATCGGCGATGGAGTTGGTGGCAGCCCCGGTTCCGAAAGTTCGCTGCATGCCGAGCGCCGTTGGTGAGTGGCAAACGCGGGCGCACCCGTCAATGTTGTTGGTACCGATCACCGCACGGATGAACTTCTGCATCAGGTAGTTTTCTTCGTTGGTGCAACGCGCCGAAGAAATACCGGCAATGAAATCCGGGCCGTTTTCCTGTTTGATGCCGCTCAGTTTTTCATAAATATAGTCGTACGTTTCTTCCCAGGTAGCTTGCTCAAACTGCCCGTTGCGCTTGATGAGCGGGTGCCGGAGGCGCTCAGGGTGCTTGTAAAAAGCAAAAGCATACCGCCCTTTGAGGCAGGTATGTCCGGAATTGACCTCCGCGTCGAAGGGTGCCTGGATGCTCATGACCTTGTCGCTCGAAACCTTCACCGCGAGGTTGCAGCCCACACCGCAGTAGGTACAAACGGTGCGCACTTCTTCCTGGGCAGTCACGGCTTTAGACTGGTACACATCGGAAATGGCGGAAGTAGGGCAGGCTTGGGCGCAAGCGCCGCACGACACACAATCGGAGCTGAAAAACGACTCGTTCATGCCTTTGATGATCGTGCTGTCGAAGCCGCGACCAGCCACGCTGAGCACCAACTGGCCCTGCACTTCGTCGCAGGCGCGCACACAGCGGTAGCACATGATGCACTTCGAGAGGTCGGAGGTCATGTACGGATGGCTGAGGTCTTTTTGGCGGTCGAGGTGGTTTTTCCCTTCCGGGTACCGCACTTTGCGGATGCCTACCTGCGCGGCTACGTCCTGCAACTGGCAATTGCCGTTCACTTCGCAGGTCAGGCAGTCGAGCGGGTGGTCGGTGAGCACCAGTTCTATGATGTTGCGCCGTAGTTTCAGCACGCTTTCCGAATCCGGATAAATCATCAATCCTTCTTCTATGGGCGTATGGCAGGAAGCCACGGTTTTGACCCCGCCATTCCCTTGCCGGGCAATGTCCACGCTGCAAACCCGGCAGGCACCGAAAGGCTCCAGATTGGGCGCATCGCAAAGGGTCGGCACGTAGTTTTCCCCCAAATGGCGCTTCAGGAAAGCCAAAATAGTTTCGCCGGCGCGCATTTCGTACGCTTTGCCGTTGATGTAAGCCATTTTTGTGGCGACAAGGGTTTCCGGTTTTGCAATTGTTGCAGTCATGGTTGTATACGGTTGTGCGGTGGACGGTAGACGGTGGACGGGCTGTTTACCCTCTTCCCCGGCTGTCGTCGGCCGCCTATCAATTAAAATATTATCGGTAGATGGTGGACGGTGGACGGTAGACGGTGGACGGGCTGTTTACCCTCTTCCCGGCTGTCGTCAACCTTTTACCTTGAAACGGTGAATGCTAGCCGGGCCGTCTACCGTCTACCGTCTACCGTCCACCGTCTACCGTCTACCGTCCACCGTCCACCGTTTCAAAATACGGTTCCAATTCTTCCTTAAAATACTGCAGCGCATTGCGCACCGGTAGCGGAATGCCGCCGCCTAAGGCGCAAAGCGAACCTTTTGCCAATGTTTCCACAAGGTCGTCGAAGAGGCCTGAGTTGATTTTATAAGCCTCGTGTTGGGCTTTGTGGAGCATTTCCTGCCCGCGCACCGAACCAATGCGGCAGGGGAAACATTTCCCGCAGCTTTCGTGGGCCGTAAAGGCAAACAGGTGTTCCAAATATTTGACCATCGGATACGACTCGGGGATGCCGATGATGGAGGCGTGGCCGAGGAGGAATCCGTTTTGTGCAAACGACTCAAAATCAACCGTCAGGTCCGGGATTTTATGCACGGGCACCAGGCCCCCCAGTGGTCCGCCGATGTGCAGGGCTTTCACCGGTTTACGGAAACCACCGCCGAGGGTTTCCACTACTTTCGCCAAAGGGGTACCCATGTCCACTTCGTACAAGCCGGGGCGATTGAACGAACCATCGAGCGACAGCAGTTTGGTGCCGCTGGAGCGGGATGTGCCAATGGCCGCAAAAGCTTCGCCGCCGTTGACTAAGATATAGTACAGATTGGCTAAAGTTTCTACATTGTTCACCACTGTTGGCTTGCCAAACAGGCCTTCCTGGGCGGGGTAAGGCGGGCGCACCCGTACTTCGGGGCGTTTGCCTTCGATGGATTGCAGCAGCGCGGTTTCTTCGCCACAGATATACGC
>JABWAJ010000246.1 GCA_013361075.1 Saprospiraceae bacterium
CTTTAAGATACAGGCTGAAACCTGCCGCACGGGCGTCCTTACCCAGAAGAATTTTGGCTGCTGCCCAATCCTTGTAGCATTCGTAATAAGCTTTTTGGCGTTCGTTGTAGGAAGGCTGTTTCAGGTCAATCAAAAAAAGCGCATTGACAAGCCTGGCTTTAAGATTGGCTTTCAACTTCTGGTAAGCCTGATCGCCGGGGTCAGCTTTGAAAAAAAATTCAGCAGCATCATCGTCTGTCTGGAATCGATTCTGAAGAATCCCCTCATAAAAAGTTTTTAATTTCTGAGGCTGCCCGTCAGCATTGGTCTTGAAAAGGTCAACTGCCTTTAATTTCCCTTTGGTTAAAATGAACGATAGTTCCTGAAGTGCTTTCATCCCTTTGCTGTTTATGCTTGATTCTGACGCTCCTGAGCCAGCATGTTCCCACCTGGCACGAGCTAAATAAATGAACCGAAAATGTACTTGTTCATAGTTCCGTCAGAATGGCATACCACTTGGCAAGGCAGCCTTAGTAAGAAAGGTCCTGTCAAAAATCTACTTGTAAATGAAGGTGTATGTAGTTAATACAACCTGACTGCCTGGCTACATCCATGCGGAATTGCCAGAATGGGCCAGTCTTTGGAATCGGTTAAAGGAGATGAAATTTAGGTGTTGAATCTGCTTGTATCTTACAAAGGTAGAAGATAGCAGATCAAAATGCAAAGAAATGCATATAAAAAAATAAGTCGCATCGCAAGAACGCGATACGACTTATCTCAATAATCATAATCCCATGAACATAAAAAGAAACTGAAAGGCCGGCCGAAGCCGGTATATCTTGAAGTTGTTACTGTCGAATTTTCATTGCTACGTTTGTATAGTAAGTCAGATTATTTTCCGGACAACCTGACTTACTATTGACAAACAGAATCCCATGTACTTTTTTTCCATTTTTTTGTGCGCTGATTCTTTAACCCGCGCTTATTTCGTTTGACAATACAAACATCAGAACTTTTACATGCAGATACAAAGACAAAAATTGGCTATTGTGAAATTTCAAAGAAGGACTTTGTTGAGCAAAATTTGCATTTAATAATTGAAAGTCAATGATTTATTCAATAAACTCTGCTTCAAAAAGTGAAATAAAAATAACTTTACGGGGGTCATTGTGAGCAAAAAAAAACAAAAAAAAAGTCCCCGGGCAGGTGTTCACTTTGAAAAAGTGATGGCCACGGGGACTTTTTTGGCGACTCTTGCTTCAGGGAGCTTCTTCAATGTGCCAGATATAAAGCTTGCGCTTCGGATAATTGATGGAAAAAACGAGGCTTTTGAAAAAAGGAAAGCCCAGCAGGCCGTCAATCTTCAATCCGGTATCTGTTTGAAGATGTTGTAAATCAGTAAAGAGATACCCCATTTGTGCATCCAGGGGCCAGCCATTCAATTCCAGCCCACTGATCACCCCCGATGGAACGGTCTGCATCTGCTGGTCCAACCCACGCACATCCTCTGCTTGTCCTGGATCGAGCATTCCTTCCGGAAGCTCATCAAACCACCGGCGGTCTATCAGGTTAATCCCTGCTCCGGTATCGATCCCAAACACAAGTGTTTGCTCACCTGCCCGGAGGCGCACTACCGGAAGGTGGTCCTGGAGCTCAAAAGGGATTTCCAGTAAGGGAGATGCCGTTCGGTGCAGTACATTATGGCGGGGAGCATAAAGGGCCATCCGGTTTTCACGGTAATCAAACAATACCTCGTAATTCGACAGGGCATTATACCCCACCATACCGGAAAGAGAACGTTGCGTGGATGTTTCCAAATGACTGATATCCAAGGCCAGGGCATCCAGATTCTGAAAGGCAAGTTCGGCCCATTGAAACCGGTCAATGGTTTCAGGTGCATAAGCAATCGTGTTGGCAAAACTCCGGGCTTCCTGGCGGACTGCTGTTGCCGGCATCTTGTTTACCACCATCAGTGGAGCTCCCGTATCTACGATAAAGCTTCCGGGTTCACCGTTCAACTGAGCTTTTACAATGATCATACCCCGGCTGACCTCAAATGGGATCAGCGTTTCAACAACTGCCTTGTCGGAATTACCGGAAGCAGAAGTCAGGGCTGTTGGCACCGGCAAAGGATTCAAAAAAGCAACACTATGCTGCCCGTTCAAAGCCAATGCCCCCAAGAAGAAAAAGAATACGGCCACCCTTCTCATAAGCCACAGATTTTCAGATTAGATGTGTGGCTAACAAAAGTACAGAAGACGCCTCGTAAAGTCAAGTTAAATTTACATTGAGTTCAATTTTAGTTTACATTAAATTAACATGTTTTTTTTTGCAAAAAAAAAATCCAAGCCCCCCCTTCTCCTCGTAAGTAGATCTCGAAAGCGTGAACGTAAAGATAGGCCCCGCTTGCACTGACAATGTTCAACATCAGGCAAGCGGCAAGCTCTCCCTCCCAATATCCGCTTTCAAGGGCAAATTCCGGTTTCAGAAACGAAACATTAAATAATTTTTTTTCACCTAATTTATGTCACAATCATGCTAACCTTTGTCAGAACCTTACGGTCTGCAACGCTGGGTGCGTTGCTGCTCGTTGCCCTGACCGCAAAGGCATCCAGCCACCGTGAAGCCCCGTTGATCGCAAACGATCCATTGGCGGATAACACGGATGTTTATGCCTTCCGCAGTCCGGACAACCCAAACACCATCACCATCATCGCCAATTACATCCCGGCAGAATTGCCCCACGGCGGACCGAACTACAATACGTTCGGGGAAAATATCCGCTACGAAATCCACATTGACAATGATGCATCGAATTCCGGCGATGAAATCGTTTACCGGTTCACTTTCCGTCGGGTAAACGAAGATCCAACCACTTTTTTCAACATCCGCCTCGGCCAGCAAAATCTCAAAACGACTTACACGCTGGAACGCAGTACAGATGGAGGGGCAACCTTCCAGACAATCATTGCAAACGGCCCGGTTCCTCCCCCGAATATCGGCCCGCGCTCTATTGAAAGCGGCGCCGGATTGAATACGACTTACGAGCAACTGATTACCAGCTCGATTATGATGAGCAATACGGGTGAGCGCGTTTACTGTGGTCCTGCCGACGATCCTTTCTACGTTGATTTAGGAGGTGTATTTGACCTTGGCAACCTTCCACGCCAGGGTGGAGCCAGCCCCCGCGACGGCCTTGGTCGTTACAACGTACACAGCATTGCCATCCAGGTGCCTATTGCGACGTTGCTGAAAGCCGGTGCATCGCCGACCCCAACCAGCATTCTCGACCCCGATTATGTTATTGGTGTTTGGGCTTCGGCCAGCCGCCGCTCCATCCGCACGCTGGGTACCAATGGCAACCCAAATTCAGAAACAGGCCTTTGGGTACAGGTATCGCGACTGGGGATGCCCCTGACCAACGAAGCCGTCATTCCAATCGGCTTCAAAGATTACTGGAATTCACTGACGCCTTATCAGGAACTGGAAGATACGTCATTGGACAAGTTCTTCTTCAATCCTGAATTGGCCCTGTACATGGACGATGACCTGTTTGGGGGTGCTGTACCTGCCTTTGCGCCACTGCGCATCCAGCGCAATTCTTTGCAGGGATTTGATTTTGGCAACGGTCAGGATGGCCTTTATGCCCTCAAAGGCTCCCCGGCAGTAGCCGGAACCGCACTGGACGATGCCATTTTTGGCACGCTGCTGTTGCCCGGGCCAGGTATGCCCCGTTCTGTTGACTTATGGCCGGCATTCCACACCGGTGTGCCCAATTTCCCGCCTTACCAGTTGGCGACGGGCAAAAACGGCAACCCGCTGGCCCCCGGCAAACCCTTTGTCAATAACTTTCTCCCAAATGGCGGGGATATGCTGCGCCTGAACATGGCCGTACCTCCAACCCCTCGCGACGACCCCAACTTCAGTGCGCTGGGTTTAGTACAGGCAGCAGTGCTCGGATTGACCAATCCTGAGTACAACCAGAATACAGAAATCCAGTTCATTCCGAATATGGATGGCTTTCCAAATGGCCGTCGGTTAGAAGACGATGTCACCCGCATAGAATTGCAGGCAGTTGCCGGTGTGGTGCTGGCAGCAGTTGGCCTCTGGTACGACGATTATACGGCAGGAAGCCCGAATCCGGTGACTTCAGACCTCATTGGCGTGCTGACTTATTCCACGGGGGTAGATGCCAACGACAAGCCATTCAAAGCATCATTCCCTTATGTTGCTACACCCTGGAGCGGTACCGAAACAGGACAATAATCATCAGATTTCAGATTAAAGATCAGCCATCAGCCACCATTCACAAAAAAGAATGACCGATGCCTGTCTTACAAAAAAATCATGTTATGAAAATCAAGAATAAACTCTTCATGATACTCGCGCTGCTGGGGATGCAATTTTCCCTGATGGCTTCGAGTCACCGCGAGGCGCCACTCATTGCTGACGACCCGCTGGCAGACAACGTGGATCTCTATGCGTTCCGCAGTCCGACTGACCCAAACAAAATCATCATTGCCGCTACGTATGTGCCCCTGCAATTGCCACACGGCGGCCCCAACTACTACAATTTCGGCGAAAACATCCGCTACGAAATTCACATTGACAACAACGCCAACAAACGTGGCGACGAAATCATTTACCGGGTAACTTTCCGCCAGATCAATGAAGATCCGACTACTTTCTTCAACATCCGTCTTGGAAAAAGGAACCTGAAATTGGTTTACACACTGGAAAAAAGCATCAATGGTGGCAAAACATTCCTCAAAATTCTGGTGAATGCGCCGGTACCGCCAAACAATATCGGTGCGCGCTCTATCGAGTCGCCGGTGGGTTTGAACTCCAATTACAGTTTCCTGTCGCAACAGGCAGTGCGCTATACCCAAACCGGAGAGCGTGCTTTTTGTGGCCCTGTAGATGATCCTTTCTTTGTGGATCTGGGAGGTATTTTTGACCTCGGCGACGCACCTCGTCAGGCTGGTGCACCCCGCGATGGTATCGCTTGTATGAACACCAGTGCCATCGTACTCGAAATTCCGATTCCATACCTGCGCAAAAAGAATACGCCAGCGACCAGCATCCTCGATCCGGACTATGTCATCGGCATCTGGGCTTCTGCAAGCCGCCGCGAAATCCGTACGCTTACTCCCGGCGGTGAAACGCACAGCGGCAACTGGGTTCAGGTTTCCCGGTTGGGCATGCCGCTGACCAACGAAGCGGTCATTCCAATTGGCATGAAAGACTACTGGAACTCCATCACTCCATATCAGGAACTGGAAGATACCATTCTGGATGAGTTTTTCTACAACCCGGAACTGGGCTTGTACATGGACGATGATTTGTTTGGAGGTGCCGTACCTGCGCTTGCCCCATTGCGCATCCAGCGCAACTCGCTGCAAGGTTTTGATTTCGGCAACGGACAGGATGGACTTTTTGCCTTGAAAGGCTCTCCGGCTGTAGCCGGAACGGCATTGGACGACGCCATTTTCGGGACTTTGTTGCTGCCCGGGCCCGGCAAACCACGCTCGGTTGACCTGTGGCCGATTTTCCACACCGGCGTTCCAAACTTTCCGCCTTATCAGTTGGCAACCGGTAAAAACGGCAACCCATTGGCAGCGGGCAAACCTTTCATCAACAACTTCCTGCCTAACGGGGGTGATATGCTGCGGCTGAACATGGCTGTACCGCCGACGCCGCGCAACGATCCGAATTTCAGCACTTTAGGCATCATCCAGGCTGCTGTACTCGGGTTGACCAATCCGGCTTATAACCAAACAACGGACCTCCAGTTCATCCCGAATATGGACGGTTTTCCGAATGGCCGCCGCCTCGAAGACGACGTGACCCGCATCGAATTGCAGGCAGTTGCGGGAGTCGCTTTGGCTGCCATTGGTTTGTGGTACGATGACTACGTTGCCGGCAGCCCCAATCCGGTTACTCAGGATCTGCTGGATGTATTGACTTATTCTACCGGTGTGGAAGCCAACGACAAACCTTTCCGCAGCAGTTTCCCCTTCCTGGCACTGCCCTGGAGCGGCGACGGTGAGTGCGGAGGCGATGTAGCAGGCCTTGCCGGCAATGAGCCTCAAATTCCGTCGGTCAACCTTGGCATGGCACCGGAAACGGTGGGCAGCAAAGTCGTGGTAAGCGGCTATCCAAACCCATTCTCCAACGGAACAACTGTGCGTTACCGGGTAGATGAGCCCGGCAACATGCGCATTGACATCCTGGACATGAGCGGCAAAGTACTCAGTACTCTGGTCAATGAATACAAAGAAGCCGGTATGTACGAGGCTCGATGGTCGGCTGACGGCCTGCCTGCGGGTGCTTATTTTGCCAAAGCCAGCAATGCGCGCGGCCATATCCTGCAAGTGCAGAAACTGGTAAAAACGAATTAATTAATATGAGGATTTGAGGATTTGAGGATTTGCAATTTCGGGAAGGATCCATGATTTCGTTTTCCGAAAACCAAATCTTCAAATCTTCAAATTAACTCCCCTTTTCTTATCATTCTACAAAAAAACACGTCATGCGTACCCTATCCTTTCTTCTTACTGGCAGCCTGGTTGCCATCCTGATGTTTTCCTGCAAGCCCTCGGAAAGCGACATGGCTGCAAGATTGGGCTTGCCCGACATTCCCAAACTGCTCGACCGCAATCCTTCCATTCAACAAGGCAAGGAATGGGAAAGTGTACAAAGCCTTTACGGCAAATACCGCCAGGAACTTACTCAGAAACCTGACGCTTTGGAACCCAAACTGAATTTAGCCCAATTGTTTGTCAATGAAGCCCGCATCACCGGAGAACACGGGCATTACTACCCCGGTGCCTTGAAAATGGTGGATGAAGTCCTTGCCAAAAAGCCAGAAGATAAAGATTTGCTGTTTCGTACACTGGCCGTCAAAGCGGGGGTGCAGCTTTCTCAGCACGAATTTTCAAAAGCACTGGTAACGGCTAAAGAAGCCATTGCACTCAACCCTTACAATGCACAGATTTATGGCGCTTTGGTAGATGCCCATGTAGAATTGGGACAGTACGATGAGGCGGTGGCAATGGCGGATAAAATGGTTTCCATGCGCCCCGATCTGCGGTCTTATTCGCGGGTTTCTTACCTGCGCGAAATTCACGGGGATCCCAAAGGCGCTATTGAAGCCATGGAAATGGCTGTATCGGCAGGCTACCCGGGCCAGGAGCAAACCTGCTGGGCGCGCATGACTTTAGGCGAATTATACGAGCACTACGGCGATACCAAAATGGCGGAAATGCAATACCGCATCATACTCGAAGAGCGTCCGGAATACCCGTTTGCCATTGCGGCCCTGGGCAACCTGGAGATTGAAAAAGGCAACGACGCTGAAGGCGAAAAACTGTTGAAACAAGCTGCGGGCATCATTCCTGAAGTAGGTTTTTACGAAGACTTAGCCAGCCTTTACAAAAAACGGGGCGACATGGCTGCTTTTGAAACTACGAAAAAAATGGTGCTGGAAATGCTCGCTGATGACGTCGCGCATGGCCATAACATGAACCTGGAATACGCCAACGTCTACAGCAACCTGCTCGGCGATCCCGACAAAGCACTCGAATACGCGAAAAACGAATACGAACGCCGCCCGGATAACATTGACGTAAACCGGGTATTAGCGGCGCTCTACCACAAAAAGAACGACACGGTCAAAGCGACGGAACACCTGAAAAAAGCAGCCCGCACGAACGGCGCGCACCCTGAACTGCTTGAATTGAAGCAGGAATTGGCCATGCGGTAGGATTTCCTGTTCGCTTATTCTGCCCAAAACGACAACATGAGTCATCCCGAATTTTCATGAGTTCGGTCCCATCCTTCGACAAGCTCAGGAACCATCGGGACCAAATGTCGGTAGCCCTTTAGCATTTCGTATGGTTTTCCGTGCCGTAGGTACGTAATATTGACGTTTTATTGCGTACCTACGGCACGAA
>JABWAJ010000003.1 GCA_013361075.1 Saprospiraceae bacterium
TGGATTATGCCGTTCAGGCCATTACTGCCGGGGTGAACCACATGCGCGACTTAAGCCCAATTTGGGAAATGTACAAAGAAGGCATAGATGTTAACTCCATTGTTTGGGAGTCGCACTAAAATAAATATCAGCAACAATTCTCTATCATTGCTCAATTGATAAAACTTAGCGTCATGGCTTATTCAGATAAAGTTCTCGAACACTTCAAACACCCGCGCAACGTGGGCACTTTAGACAAAAGCAGCAAAAACGTGGGTACAGGCCTCGTTGGTGCTCCGGAATGCGGCGACGTGATGCGCCTTCAGATTGAGGTGGACCCGTCAACCCAAACGATTGTGGATGCCAAGTTCAAAACGTTTGGTTGCGGATCGGCCATTGCTTCGTCTTCTTTAGCCACCGAATGGATCAAAGGCAAAACCATTGATGAAGCGGTTCAGATCAGCAATATGGACATCGTGGAAGAATTAGCGCTGCCGCCTGTAAAAATTCACTGCTCGGTTTTGGCGGAAGATGCCATCAAAGGTGCCATCAAAGACTACCGTGAAAAGAATGGCCTGGCCGTTAATGTCGAACAGGCAGCTGCGACCGTATAGTCAATAAGGTGCAAAAGGCAAGGGGCAAATTGGCAAAAGGCAAAAACATCGTAATGTTTGAAGTTGCCTTTCGACAACTTACGGGTTTGCCAATTTATCCCTTGCTTCTTGACATTGTCTATGATCTAATATCTTAAATCTAACATCTCCATCGGTCATGTTATTCGTAGCAGACAGCGCCAAAGAAAAAATTCTGGAAATCAAAAAGAACGGAGCCCTCAGCGATGATTACTTCGTGCGGGTTTCAGTCACCAGTGGCGGGTGCTCGGGACTTTCCTATAAAATGGATTTTGACAACGAGTCGAAGCCTAACGATCAGGTATTTGAAGACAATGGAACCAAAGTAGTTACCGACCTGAAAAGTTTTCTCTACCTGTTCAATTCCACGCTTGAATTCTCCGGTGGCCTCAACGGCAAGGGATTTGTGTTTAACAATCCCAATGCAGCGCGTACTTGCGGGTGCGGAGAAAGCTTCGCCGTGTAGTAGTAATTAATTAAGGTGCCTTAGTATTTCACCCCGGAAATGATGTACTCCAGCTGCTGCATGTAGTTGCGCTTGTCTTTACCCGGTGCGTGCAGAAAAGCATCAACAAACAGCAAATCTTTTTTGTCGGGGTTGTAAATCAGGTAGCTGACAAAAGCTCCCCCCATATAGTCGTTGACAATTTCCCAAATGCCACGCGCTTCCAGCACATAATTGTTATTCAGGGTTTTCGCAGATACGTACATCGGCAGGTCGGTGTCGTTGATGCGCATGTAGGTGTTGGCTTCGGAAGTGGTAATGTACTTTCGGCCAATGCTGTCGCGGATGGCCTTGATGCCTTCTTTGCTGAGCTGTTTTTTATCGGTATAGGGTACCCGTTTCAGGATCAGGTTACTGCTGATTGCATCGGTCTCCATCCGCATCCAGATCACCTCTCCGTCGCTCACAGCCTGGAAGTATTTTTCAGGAACGCGCATTTCAGCGTCCATTTTGGTTTTTACTTCCTCCATTAACTTCCGGTTTACCTCATTCCCGAAAAATGCAGTGGCTTCAATTCGGGCCATGTTATCTTTATCGAGCCGTTTGGCAGCTGCCGCAAAATTATTTTTGATGCTTTCGATCAAGTCGTCATCTGAGTGTGCGTATTGGTAAATCAAAACCTGGTCTTTGGCCCATTTGTCCCGGCCTACCAAAGAGCGCAGTTTTTTGTCTGTTTTCGCCTGCTGCGCTTTTTCTTCCCCGATATCGCTGCGGATGAGCTGGCTCACGGGCGAATCTGCTTCATTCAGGTTGCCCACAATGAGGTAATGCTTCAACTGTTTGCGCAAAGGCTCTTTGTTCAGGTCTTCTACCGAAAAAAAACGGAGGTCGTAGATGGGCTCCGGCTGCGGCAAAATTGGATAAGCGGCAGAATAATAATAGCGGATGGTGTCCCCAACGGGGCCGTCCCAGATGCGTTTATCGGTAACGACTGCGATTTCATTAACTTTGCCATAAGCCGTGGGGACGATCCCGAGGCTTCTTTTGGCATCCGTCGTACAGGCTGTCGTCAGGGAAATAAGAAAAAAAGCGAGGGCTGACCCTAAAAAAAAACGAGCGATATGATTCATTTACAAATATCTTTTCGGAAGTTGAAGGTACTGCATTTGTATCAGATCAGATGCGTTTTTAAGTAGTTTTGGCGCATGGGAATAGCAAGAAGAATCAGACAAATCCCAGGGATTCACCTAAGCAAGACGGCATTCAGGCCTTTGTATGGCCTCCGCCGGGTTTGACTGATTGGGCAAACAGCTCTTCTTAAAACAACCCTTTAATGATCGCTTCTTCCGTGATGCCTTCTGCTTCTGCTTTGTAATTGCGCACGATGCGGTGGCGCAGCACGTAGTTGGCAATTTCCTGAACGTCTTCGATATCCGGAGAATATTTCCCGCGTACAGCGGCATGGCATTTTGCGCCAAGCACCAGGTACTGTGACGCACGCGGGCCTGCACCCCAGGAAATGTATTCATTTACTTTAGCCGTGGCTCTGGCCGTGCCGGGGCGCGTTTTACTCGTCAGGTTCACTGCGTATTCCAGCACATTGTCGGATACCGGAATTTTGCGTACCAACTGCTGGAAGTGAAGAATTTCCAGCGAAGTAACCACATGCCTGAGTTGGTAATCCTGAACCCCTGTTGTGCCTTTCACCACGCGGATTTCTTCTTCATAAGAAGGGTAGTCCAGTGGAATGTTGAACATAAAACGGTCGAGCTGGGCTTCCGGGAGCGGATAAGTCCCTTCCTGCTCGATGGGGTTTTGCGTAGCCAGTACAAAAAACGGAGCAGGCAATTGATGGCGCTCGCCGCTTACAGTTACTGAGCGTTCCTGCATGGCTTCCAGCAGGGCTGCCTGCGTTTTGGGCGGAGTCCGGTTGATTTCATCGGCCAGTACGATATTGGCAAAAATTGGACCGCGGTTGAACCGGAAATGGCGGTCTTCGCCCAAAATTTCCGAACCGGTGATGTCCGTTGGCATCAAGTCGGGTGTAAACTGAATGCGTTTGAAATCCAATTCCAATACATCTGAAATGGTACTGACGAGGAGCGTTTTAGCCAGCCCCGGCACGCCAACCAGCAGGCTGTGGCCATTGCTGAACAACGAAATGAGGACTGCTTTGACGACTTCGTCCTGACCAATAATGACTTTGCCGATTTCCTTGCGCAGTTCTTTAAACGAAGCCGCAAGGGCGTCTACTGCTTCCACATCTGATTTGTAACTGATCTGGGACATGTCCTTTTTTTGTTTTATACAGCGGTTCCGGCACGAGAGGCTTGCCGACAGCCAGGTTGATGATTTATTTTTATAAATGATTGATTCTGTCAACATCATGAAAGCGCTCGCAGGGCGGGCGTCAATCGGGCGGCTAAATTCTGAAAAATTCAGCAATCGCAAAGGATTAAACGCGACAAATAGCCACAAGGTTATAAAAGACAGCAAGTTTTATGCCGGAAAGTCCCGGGAGGCAATCATTATCCCCCCTGTCGGGGGACAAACAGACCGGTTTTAAAGTTGTTATCGAAACAATAATTTCAAAGGGCACAGGTTTTAAGTAGGCAACAAAAAAACTGTTGGCTTGTATCGTTTACTTTTATGGGCAAATTTATTCGCCTGTATAACATCTATCCGCATGCGAAAAATCTTACTCCTGACCCTGCTGACGGCCGCTTCCGGAGCCGTCATTTTTGCTCAGAATATTTTGCCTATAGGCCAGTGGCGGTCTCATCTGCCTTACCGCGTCGGACAATTCGTCACCCAAAGTGCGGATAAAATCTACTACGCCACCGACCTGTCCATTGTCACTTTAGACAAAGAAGACCAGGCATCCGATTTTCTTGCAAAGGTAAATGGCCTGAGCAATACCGGCATCAGCATGATCCGCTACAACCGCTTTAGTGATGTGTTGGTCGTCGTGTATAAAGACGCCATTATAGACTTGATAAAGCCGGAAGGTACTTCGGTAATGCGGCAAATCCGAAACTTCGCCAACTTCAGCGGTGAAAAAAGGATCAACGATATTTTTATTGAAAACGACTCCATTATCTACCTTGCGGCTACTTACGGCGTGTCTAAGATCAACATCAAGGCCGAAGAATTTGTCTTTACTACTTTCACAGATGTAGAAGTTCGCAATGTGCAGCTCTACAACGGGGAAGTGTATGCTGCAACCGAAGACGGCATCTACCGGGTATCACCGGCCACCAGCAATATTGACGATTTCAACAACTGGAAACTGCTCGGCCCGGATCATGGCTTTCCTGCCGATTACAGTTCCAAAGCTATGGTAAGCTTTGACGGGCAGCTGATTGTAGATGTGAACGATACACTTTTTGTAGTCAACGACGGCGCATTGGCCTACTGGCATACTGAAGCGGCAGAAAACTATGGCATCTACTTTCTCACCGCAGAGGGCGCACACCTGCTGGCCGGGTATCGGTGTTCTCAACCAGGGTGTGTTTTTGGTAAAGTGCTGGTTTTTAATCCAGATGGTACATTCTTTCCCGCTCCTCCCGGTTGTGTGAATATTCCGACCACAGCAGTGGAAGACGAGCAGGGCAGGATCTGGTTTGGCGAATTATTCCGCGATTTTCGGGTTTCCTACAATCCGTCGGGGGATGTTTTTTGCAGCCTTTTTTCTTTCGAATCCCCCTATTCCGAAAATGCATGGGCCATGACGGTTGAAAACAACCAGTTTTGGCTGGCATCCGGGGCTTTGAACCAGCAATTGGGTTATCGCTTTCTGGAAGATGGATTTTCTTCTTTCATTGATGGGGAATGGACCATCTACAACCGCCAGACCAGGCAGGAAATGCGCGGCATGGATGGCAGCTCCGATCCGGGATTTACATCCGACGACCTGCGCGACATTCTGGCCATTGCGGTCAGCCCGGTTTCCGGTAAAGTATACGCCGGATCCTATCTGGAAGGTTTAATCGAATTCGATCCTGCACTGGATAAAATGATGGTTTTCAACCAAAGCAATTCCATCCTTCAGGGCGCGCTTCAGGACGAATCCCGTACGCGCATCAGCGGATTGGCTTTCGACGACGAAGACAATCTTTGGATCAGCAACCACCGGGCAGTCAATGACAAACCCATTGTCAGGCTTGCCAAAGACGGCACCTGGAAAAGTTTCGGTGCCAATTGCGGCCAGATCGAATTGTTTCAGGTAGACGTGGATCAGAGTAATTTCAAATGGTTTGTGACCGGCGCCAGCCAGGGAGTCATGGTTTTTGATGAAGGAGAAGAAGACCTTGATACGGATGACCGGTGCCGGAATTTTACAACTTCCAACAGCAACCTGCCTACCAATGCCATCAATTGCCTGGTCGTTGACCTGGATGGCGACGTATGGGTAGGCACCTCTGAAGGAATTGTGATTTTTGAATGCGGTTCCAATGCTTTCGACGGCAGTTGCCGGGGCACCCGCCCGATTGTGGAGGTGGACGGTTTTGGGGCTTACCTTCTTGAGACCGAAAACGTCAAAACAATCGCTATAGATGGCGCCAACCGGAAATGGATCGGAACCGAAAATGGCCTTTATCTGATTTCGGCAGATGGCTCAGAACAAATTGCCCGCTTCACCGTGGATAATTCGCCGCTATTCGACAACATCATCCAGAGCATTGCTGTGAATCAAAAAACCGGCGAAGTTTTCATTTCTACACAAAAAGGAGTACTGTCTTACCAGAGCGACGCCATCGAAGGCAACCGGGTTCACAGCGCCAAGATTGAGGTTTACCCCAACCCGGTATACTCTGATTACGACGGCCCGATCGCCGTTAGAGGCCTTGCCAGGGATGCTGTTGTAAAAATTACAGACATCCATGGCCGACTGGTGTACGAGACCAAGGCTTTAGGCGGGCAGGCCGTTTGGGATGGTCGCGACTACAACGGGCGTCGTGCTGCCACCGGCGTTTACCTCATTTTTAGCTCCAGCAACCCCCGGTTTTCCGGTTTTGGCAACCCCGACGCTGCTGTAGCCAAAATTGTGCTGGTCCACTGATTCAATTGCCTGCGATGTCCGATTTGCCCCTTATCAGCATACTCATGCCGGTTCGAAATGCAGCACCTTACCTGGAAGCCTGCATCGAATCAATACTTGGGCAAACCTACTCCCATTGGGAATTGCTCCCCGTTGACGATGGTTCGGAAGACGACAGTCTGGCCCTGCTGGAACGGTTTGCAGCGCTTGACCAACGCATTCGGGTCAACCGGCACCCCGGGCACAGGGGCATTCCTGCGGCTTTACGGCTTGCTTTTTCACAAAGCCGTGGCTCGCTCCTCACGCGCATGGATGCGGACGACTGTATGGTACCGCAAAAACTGGCGCAACTTTGCAACTTGCTGCAACATAACGGCCCCGGCCACGTAGCGACTGCCCCTGTAGCCTATTTTTCTGATACAGTTTTGGGGCCCGGTTATCTCCGCTATCAGAACTGGTTGAACGACCTGATGCAAACGGGGCGTCATTATGAGGATATTTACAAAGAATGTGTGCTTCCGTCGCCTTGCTGGATGGCGTTTCGGGAGGATTTGCTGCGCTGCGGTGCTTTTGTTGCAGCAACGTATCCCGAAGATTATGACCTCTGTTTTCGATTTTACAAAGCCGGTTACCGCATTGTGGCAGCGAACGAACCGCTGCACTTCTGGCGGGATCATGCCAGCCGGGCTTCGCGCAACGAACCACAGTACGCCAACCAAAGTTATTTTGATCTGAAATTGCCCTATTTTCTGGAACTCGACCACGCTCCCGATCGCCCGCTGGTACTCTGGGGGGCCGGGAAAAAAGGGAAACAAATTGCAAAACGGCTCGCTGAAAAAGGAATTTCCTTTCACTGGGTTTGTGATAACCCCGCAAAATGGGGCATCCGGCTTTTTGAAACCGAATTAAAAGACTTTCGGTGTGTTTCGGAAATGGTTCGCCCTCAATTGATCATTGCAGTAGCCGCACCGGACGGGCAGGCAGAAATTTTGAGATTTCTCCAACAGCATACCTACCGCCCGGGGGAGGATTATTTCTTTTTTTGTTGACTTGTTTCTCTCCGCGTAATGACCGTTTGGGAGGCTTTGTCCATCGCGCAGGCTTTAGTTTTTTCTTTTGCGCTTCCCGTAATCCGGGCAACGCAAATCACCGAAATAATAGACCAATGCGATATTGGCAATGGCATAAGCGTCATTATTGCTGCTGTTGCCCCGCTGGCGGCCTTCTTCGCCAATAGGGCCATCGTTGGCACCCGGAATGGAGATTGAGCGATCTGAAAGGGCTACGGCAATTTCGCCGCGTGTTTTCAGCAGGTCGCTTTTGTCCGGATAAACGGTACTGACATCGTCCAGATAATCCGTAAACAACTGACGAACCCCCAACTCGAAATTAAGGCTCCACTCGTAACTCAGGTCGAGCTTCATGCCCATCCCAAAAGCCAGGCCGCCATGAATGTTGTAGTATTCTTCGCCTTTAAACTGCCCTTCTGTACCGAGGGGGCGCAGTTCGTAGATCTCGTCGCCGAGTCGGGCTTTGGGATTGAAATGAAACCCGGTGAGGCCCAGAAAAATATAAGGCGTAAAATAATTTTCCCGGCTGCCGTGGATGTATGGCAAAAAATTGAATTCAAACTGTGTCGTAAAGTCCACGATAGACGACTCAAAACTGAGATTTCTGGCACGTTCGAACACATTTTTAGATCGGGCGTCGTCGGCTTCAACCTTACCTACTCCCACTGAAAATTTCATACACAGGCGCTCGTTAAAATTGTAGCGTGCAAGTATTCCGGCTGAAGCACCAGGCGTGCCTAAGTTATAGCTGGTATTCAAATCTCCAAAATACCAGGACGCGCCGGCCCACGGACCGCCTTCCCAGCCCTTCTGGGCCCAAATCTGAAGAAACATTACTGTTGCAAGGATAACTAAACCTGTCTTTTTCACCGTTAAAGTTTGAGTGATGGATGTGCCCGCTTACCATTTCGGACGGGCAAAGTTATTAATAAACGGCAAAAGGGAAATGCGTGGTATGGCATTAACCCAAAGGAAGCCGGATTGCGCCCGCCTATTTTTCGGGCTCCCGGATTCCAATGACTGCCATCATGCGGCCGGTTAGTCCATGTTCGCGGCGGTGCGAAAAATAATCTTCAGGATTCAAAACGGTAGAGTAGGGCGACACTTCAATTTGAGACTCCGGGATGCCCCATTGGAGCAAAAGGGCTTTGTTGGCAGCTTTCAGGTCAAGGGTAAATTTTTCGCTGCCTTCGAGCTGTGTTTTAAAAGCTGCATCAAAATGCCGGGCTACCTCCACTCCCACTTCGTACGAACATTCGTCAATGCAGGTTCCGACCCAGGCGTAGCAATCGGCTGCCTGTGTTCCAAATTTTGTGTGCATGGCCTCAAGCGTTTTGCGCACAATGCCCAGTGCTGTGCCTTTCCAGCCGGCATGAACCGCAGCAACGGCCTGTTGGCCTGTATCGTAAATCAATACCGGTGTACAATCGGCGATCCCAACCGTAACAAACAAGCCCTTTTTTTGGGTGATGAAGGCGTCGTATCCCTCCTGCAATCCCGGAGCTGTTGCCACAAAAACCTGGTCTCCGTGAACCTGATGCCCTCCGCTTATCGTATCTTCACTTATGCCTAAAGCTGCAAAAAACCGGCGGCGGTTTTCGCGAACATGCTGTGGAGCATCGTTGGTGTGGAGCCCGAGGTTGAGTGATTCGTACGGAGCAGGACTAACACCGCCGTGCCGGGTGCTCTCTGCGGCGAGCACTTCGGGAAAGGCGCTAAGGAGTTTGGAAAGCCGGTAAATCATGTGCTTTTGGCAAGCAAGTTACGTCGCAGAAAGTACCAAGCGGTCATTTTTTAGTAAGAAAGATGTGCTGCCGGGGTGTTCATCTTTCCAAATACTTGTTTGTTAATGCTAAATTTCGTAATATCGTGACGCCAATTTGCGTTGGCCTGTGAACAATTCTTCTGTATTGACTGTACTCATTTCAGAATATAGCGGGTATGAAGTTACAAATCAACATTGCATTGCTGTTCTCACTGTTTGCTCTGCCAGTTTTGGCGCAACAGCAACTCCCTTCCGGAAAGAACTATTACGAAGAAGGTCCGGCAGGAATTGTTTATCAAAAAGAGATCACTTTTGACATCAAGCTGCATACCAACGGCCTGATTGCGCTGGGATTTAATTCCGGAAAGCTGAAAAATTACTACCAAACCCGCTTTTTTAATGTTGAAATCGGCGAACTGAAGCACCACAAAGAGTACCGCCAAAGCTTTGACTTCCGGGCACCGGCAGCCAACAGCATTGCCCGTTCTTTTATTTTTGGCAAACAAAACAACTTCTATGTGCTGCGGGGTGCTTTTGGCGAAAAGCGCTACCTTTCTGACAAAGCCAAGCGCAAGGGAGTTGCCCTGGGCATTGTGTACTCAGGCGGCCCTTCTTTAGGCATTCTGAAGCCTTATTACCTCGAACTGATCCGGTCCGATCCGGACGGAGGCAACAGTTTCTACATCCGCAGCGAAAGGTATTCTCCGGATAACGAAGATCTTTTCCTGGACATCAGCCGGATTTACGGATCTTCCGGCTTCACCAAAGGCATGGGGCAATTGTCGGTAGTTCCCGGTCTGAACTTTAAAGCAGCCCTGCATTTTGACTGGGGCGCATTTGACGAGTTTGTCAAAGCGTTGGAAGCAGGCATCATGGCCGATATTTATTTCAAAAAAATTCCCATTATGGTGGAATCGCCAACGGTTCCCAATACAGAAAACCGGGCGTTTTTCATCAACCTTTACCTAACTTTGCAGCTTGGCAAACGCACGTAAGAGCTTGCTCGGGAATTCCTCAATTGGCTGCGTATGACAAATTTTATTTTATACTTCGTTGGATTTTTTGACTACGTCGAACTTACGTTTCAAGATAGCTGCCGGCTATCTCTGCAAAATCCGCCTTGTCTAAAACAAAATTTCCTCACCCTCGCTCAATCAGGAAATCCCGAACAAGCTCTAAGCATTTGCTCATTTGTTCGCTGCAGGCAACCTATTGGCATCGCCAGTTGTTTGTTGTCTGTCTTTAGTAACAGACATCTTCTGCTAAAGGAGGAAAAAGGGCCATCATGTTAGATTTACCCATTGTAGAAAAAGAATCCTCTCCACGCCGGCCAAACTGGTTGCGTGTGAAACTTCCCATTGGCGAAAGCTATAAAAAGGTTCGCAACCTCGTTGATGAATACAACCTGCATACCATTTGCCAAAGCGGCAATTGCCCGAACATGGGCGAATGCTGGGGCGCAGGTACGGCAACTTTTATGATTCTGGGAAATACCTGTACCCGGTCCTGTTCGTTTTGCGCGGTGAAAACCGGGCGACCAACGGAATACGACGCCGACGAACCACGCCGGGTCGCAGAAGCCATCCAACTGATGGGGGTAAAACACGCCGTCATTACTTCTGTTAACCGCGACGAACTGAAAGACCGCGGTGCAGAAATCTGGTACCAGACGGTGCATGCAGTTAAAACCGTTTCGCCGGAAACAACCATCGAAACGCTCATTCCCGACGTGAAAGCCAACTGGGAAGCGCTCGAACGCATGATCAGTGCGGGCCAGGAAGTCGTTTCCCACAACATGGAAACGGTAGAGCGCCTGTATCGGAAAGTACGCCCGCAAGCCAAATACGAGCGGAGTCTGGAACAAATTCAGCGGACCAAAGCTTATGGAAAGCGCACAAAATCCGGCATCATGGTCGGTTTGGGCGAAACAGAAGAAGAAGTGCTGCGCGTGATGGACGACCTGCTGGCCCATGGCTGCGACGTGCTCACCATTGGTCAGTACCTGCAACCAACCAAAATGCACTTAGAGATTGCGGAATATGTGCACCCGGATACGTTTGCATTTTACAAAGAAGCAGGCCTTGCAAAAGGCTTCGATTTTGTAGAAAGCGGACCTTTGGTGCGGTCTTCATACCATGCGGAGCGGCATGTGTTTGCTTCTAAAAACAGTTTATCTTTGTAAAAACATTCAGCTATGACTACGCAACAAATCCGCCATTCTATTCACGAGATCATAGACGAGACCGAAGACCAGGCTGTATTGGAGGCCTATTTTTCCATTTTGAATAATATTCTGAAAATGCAGGAGTCTATGATCGTGGCTTATACTATCGAAGGAACTCCCTTAACAGAAAAATCGTACATAGAAGAGGTTGTAGCCGCCAGTCAACGAGTTAAGTCCGGGAAATTTATCCGACACGAAGAATTTGAGGAACAAGTTAGAAAAGGAATATGAGCGATGGACTATACGATGTTTGTTGGGATTTTAAAGCAGGAGAAGACCTTGATCAGATTTATAAATACCTGCTTGAAAATGCTTCAGAAAACGTAGCGAAAAAAGTCAAAAAAGAAATAGTTTCTGCAGTTAGCCATTTGCGTCAGTATCCTGAAAGTTACCCGCTCGATCCGCTATTGCGTTCCCGGCCTGAAAAATTTCATTACATCCGGATTTGGAAATATAAAATCGTCTATGAATTCACTGGCAAAGAGTGCATTATCACCCGGATATTTCATTTTAGTCAGGATTTGAATAAAGCTTACGAGGATTTTGATAAATAACTCATAATGAGTTGACAGCGATTATATTCCCCTCACTGTGGCAATAATTCTCTCATGCAAAAAATACTCGAATTACAATACGATCTGATCAAAAGCTCCAGAAGCGTGTTGCTCGACTATTGCGAAACCCTGAGTCCCGAAGCGTTTCTCACCGAAAACTCCTCTTTTGGCCGGGGAAGCGTTCGAAACCTGCTGGTACACAATGCCAATACCTATATTGGCTGGCTGGGCATCCGGGCTTTGAAACAGGACCGACCGTTTATTGCTTATGAATCTCTTTCAAATGTAGAGGAAATACGGAAGCTTTATCAGGAAGTGGATGCTCTGGTCGCTGACTTTATTGCCGCTTTCTCGGAAGATTACCTCACGGCGACAGAGCTTGACCTCGGAGATGAAATGATTGCAGCCAGCCCGTTTCAGTTGTTTACCCACGTCATTACCCACGAATTTCACCACAAGGGGCAGATCCTTTCTTTGAGCCGGCATTTGGGGTATGTGCCGGTGGATACCGACATCATGCGATAGTAGCTGTATTTAATCCGCTTCATCCCTTAAACTTTGGTGTTTAACGTGAACCTGGCCACAAGTGACAAAATGAGGGTAAATTTTTGTCTAAAATTTCCCGCCAAGGGCTCGCAAAGGACACTACGAGTGGTGTCCTGCTTTGCGGACATAGCGTATCCTTAGCGCTCTTTGCGGGAAACAACACCTCGCAATGGACACCGAAGAAGCACTTTTAAAATCCAACTAATTGACTGGTTTAAAACAGTTTATGGCGAGCTGAAATCAATCTCTGTGTTGTCTCCAATATTCAAACTATGCCGCAGGCCGGTAATGGCCGTATCGTTACCTACCACCGATTGTTGAAGGATCACTTCTTTGATGGAGGCATAATTGCCGATGATGGAATCCTTGATGATGGCGTTCGCGATGCGCGTATTGCTGCCGATGGTGACGTGTGGTCCCACAATAGAATCGGCGATAGAGCAGTCTTTTCCGATGCTTACCGGATGAATGATGATGGAATTGTCGAAAGGTGGAAGGTTGTCAGAGGCATAGCCTTCGCGGTCGAGCAGGATCGCGTTGGTTTCCAGCAGTACTTCTTTTTTGCCACAATTGAACCAGTTGTCTACCGGAAAAGCGTGCAATCTGGCACCACGGGTAATCATGCGCATGAGCGAATCGGTGAGCGGGAACTCCCCTTCGGTACGGATGTTATTTTTAATGTTGTAATCCAGCGCATCAATCAAAGCGGACACTTCCTTGATTTTGTAAAAACCTACCAGGGCTAAATCTGATTTTGGGATGCGCGGTTTTTCTATCACGCGGCGAACGAGCCCGGTTTTACTGCATTCTGCCACGCCGTATTCCCTTGGGTCGCTTACTTTTTTTACACCAAGGCAAGAATTGGGGTGCGCAACAATTTTATTGAAATCAGCGTCTACAATGGCATCCCCGAAAAAGATAAAAACCTCCGATGCGTCAGCAAAAAGCGCTTTAGCGGTCCAGATGGCGTGTGCCGAGCCGAGGCGGTCTTCCTGCACGACAAAAGCCGTATTGAGGTGCGGATATTGCCGCTCGACATAATCCTTGATTTTTTCCCCAAGGTAGCCGATCACAAAAACAAAGTCTTCGATGCCTACTGCTGCCAATTGGTCTATGATGAAAGAAATAATGGGTTTGCCAGCCACCGGAATCAGTGGCTTGGGCTGCGTGTACGTTAAAGGGCGGAGTTGTGTGCCGGCACCGGCAACCGGAATGATGGCCTTCATAGAGGGAGTTCCTTCTTGCAATATTGCACAAGCAAAGTAAGCATATTTTTTATTAGAAAACGTTTGATGCACATAAAATCCTGACAACATGATCCTCGTTACCGGCGGAACCGGCCTCATCGGTGCACATCTTTTATTCGAACTGGCCCATAAAGGGCAACAGGTAACTGCGCTTCGGCGTGCAGGCAGCAGCGACCATGTTGTCAGAAAGGTCTTCCGCTATTATGCCGACAACGGAGAATCCCTGCTGAAAAACATCACCTGGCGGGAAGGAAACATTACAGATAAAGTCTCCCTTCAGGCTGCCTTTGACGGCATAACAGCCGTATACCACTGTGCCGCCGTTGTTTCATTCGACCCGCGTGATGAAGCGCACCTCATCGAAACCAATGTGCAAAGTACCCGAAACATTGTGTCCCTTTGCCTGGAAAACGGGGTTCAAAAGCTTTGCCACCTTAGCTCGGTAGCTGCTTTAGGGCGCGACCGAAACGACCATCAGGTACATTTTACGGAAGCAGCGCCTTTAGAAAGCGATGCCCAGGCTTCGGCATACGCCCGCAGCAAGGCTTTGTCGGAGCAGGAAGTGTGGGCCGCTATGGACCAGGGGTTGAACGCCATCATTGTGAACCCAACCATCGTTATTGGCCCTGGTGACTGGAATAAAAGCAGCGCCAAACTCATTTCTACCATTTGGAAAGGATTGAAATTTTATACCGAAGGCAGCAATTCATTTGTGGATGCAAGGGACGTTGCTGCTGTGATGGCGCGGTTAATGGAACGGGGTACTTTTGGCGAGCGGTTTATCGTCACGGCCGAAAACCGCCCATTCCGGGATGTTTTCAACCTGATTGCCGACCAGCTTGGTGTGGCGCAGCCTTCCATTAAAACAAAACCCTGGATGGGTGAACTGGCCTGGCGTGCCAATGCTTTTTACAGCAAACTGACCGGTAAACCGCCCGTCATTACCCGCGACGCCGTAGCAGCAGGGCACAAACACTATACTTTTTCCAATGAAAAAATCCGGAAGCACCTGGAATATGAGTTTATTCCCCTGCAAAAATCGGTAGAAGATGCCTGTCGGATTTTTCTGAAGGAACATTAGCCAGGTGCCGTTTTTGTCCTCTATTTTGCTAAAGGAGATTTGCACGGGCATGGCTTTCGTCTTTTCCTTGTGAACGCTGTACATTTGTACCGGAAAATTTAAACAAAGAATCCTGTGGAGGCAAGCTGCACAATAAAAACCCGGGCATGGATCACTGCAATATTCGCAGGCGTCTTCATCATGCCATTATCTGCCCAGGCTCCGCCGGTCAGCACCCTGCCTCAAAATAAAAATGCTGTTCTGGAAATTTATGATGGCATTTACTGTACCTATTGTCCGCAAGGCCACCAAATCGCTGAAGAAATTTTCAACGATGCGCCCAATGACGTCGTCCTGATCAGCATCCATAGCGGGCAATACGCATCACCAGATCTTGGTGATCCCGATTTTCGCACTGAATTTGGTGCTGCACTGGCCGGTCAAACGGGGCTCACCGGCTATCCGGCAGGAACTGTGAACCGCCATGTTTTCCCGGGTCTTCAGCAGGGCCTTCCCGGCAATACAGCCATGAACCGGACTTTCTGGGAAAATGCAGTCAATCAAACCCTTGCACAACCGGCAGCAGTCAACCTCGCTGCGTCAGCTACCATTGATGTAGCTGCCGGCCTGCTCACTGTAAATCTGGAGTTTTACTACACCGCATCCAGTGGGCTGCCCACTAATTTTTTGCATGTAGCGTTGCTTCAAAACCACATCGCCGGACCCCAAATCGGCGGGGCTTCAGGTGATTTTTACGACCATAACCACGTACTTCGCCACCTCCTGACCGGGCAATGGGGGCAAGCCATCGGTACAACAACGGCGGGTTATTTTGAAGGCCGCCAATACACCTATGCCCTCCCGGCAGACATCCGCGACATTCCTTTGGATGTTGCCAATCTGGAGGTCGCTGTATTCATTTCAGAAGGCCATCAGGAAATCCTCAACGGCATTTCGGTATCGCCGGATTACATCATGCCCCATGCTGTTAATGCCGGTCTTCTTTGCGTCAAATCCGATCCGGTCGTCTGCAATTCGGAACTCTCCCCGTCACTACGCATCCGAAACGAAGGCAGCTCGGTGTTGAACAGCCTTCAACTCAGTTACCAGGTGAATCAGGGGCCTGTACAACAATACAATTGGTATGGTTCGCTGGAAACTTATGAATGGGCCGAAATAACCCTGCCTTCTGTAACGTTTGCCCCTGCTGCTGCCGACAACCTGATCCGCATTTTCAGTACCAGCCCGAACGGCACGTCAGACGAGTGGCCAGCCAATGACACCACAGAAGTTATTTTCCACAATGCTCCCGTTTGCAATACCATGACCATCAAGGTAGAATTAAAAACGGATGCTTACGGCTACGAGACTTACTGGGAATTGATTGACGACCAGGGCGTCGTGTACGATTATGGGGGCAATGGAAGTGTTGCTGCCAATGGTGGAGGTGCTCAGACGGCATTGCCTTCAGATCCGGGCGCTTATGGAAATCACCAGTTCATCTCCAGATACATAGACGTTCCCGCTGAGGGCTGCTACTACCTGCGTCTGCTCGACGATTATGGCGATGGCATGTGCTGTGACTACGGAAACGGTTATTACCGGATTAAAAATGCTCAGGGCATTCATTTGGTAAGCGGCGGAAGTTTTACAACAGAGTACTACGAACCGGTAATTGTACAAGAAGTATTGGTTGCTGCAGCAGAGGTTTCTGCCGGGGCGCCGGATGCTGTTATTTATCCCAATCCCGTCGGGCAGGGAGCTGTGTTGTTTTGCGAGGTTTCGCTGCCTGAAGCCCAACAGGTAACCGTCAGTATTTTTGACGTTTCCGGGCGCAACATGGGCCAAACTGCCATTTATCACCTTCCCGCAGGCAAAAGCGATATCCGGCTTAGCACAACCCACCTCACAGAAGGCGCTTATCAACTTTGGTTAACGAGCGATTCCGGTCATTTTGGCAAGGTATTTGTCGTATCCCGCTAGCCAAAGGTTAAATAAGCTTTAACGGCATTGACAGTACGCCATACAAGGGTGTACCTTTGTGGCAGGAAAAGCCAATTTGTCAACTGTTGTATAAAATGAACAATGATGAGATTACTGCTACTTGCTTTATATATTGCGCTGTTGATTCACCCTGCTGAAGCGCAGCAGCTGGTGACGGTCAGCAACACTTCCGTAGAAAAGAAATTCATTGCTGACCTGCGCGATGCCTCCCTCAGCCTCGAATTGCGCACTAAAATTACCAATACCAGCAACCAGAACATTTCCCTTAAGTGGAACAGAACAGTCATCAACCAGCCTTTTGAGTGGGAAACACAGGTTTGCGACAAAAACTCCTGTTATCTGCCTGCTTTTAACACCAATTACGACCCTGCTGCCGGCATTCTTGTGCCCGTGACGCTGGCGCCGGGTGCATCTTTTGACCTTCTGCTTCATATATTCCCGAACAGAACCGCAGGAACCGGAGTTTTTGACATTGACATTTCGCTGACGGGCAAGCCGGAAACAACCATTTCGACGGTCTCTTTTTCTACTGTGGTGGAAAGCATTTCGGCTACGACGGAAGTGACCAATAAAACCGAATTGAAGATTTTTCCGAATCCGGCAATTGACTATTTCGAGCTGGTTAACAACAACTTAGTGGATAAAGTAGTCATTTACAACCTGATTGGCCGCAAAATCCGGACGTTTGATGCTTCAAACGGACGACGTTATAACATTAGCGATATTCCGTCGGGCATATACCTGGTTGGGCTGCTCGACGAGCAAAATAATCTGCTAAAAACGCTCCGTCTAAGCAAAAAGACCCTTCGCCCATAAAGGCATAAGCAAATTGCGGGTCAAGGCTGCTTTGAAATACAGTGGTGTGCATAAAGCGCAGCCCCTACCGTACCCGCAGCGTTGAGCGATTGAGCCGGTGTTACACGGCACTCTGTAGTAATGAAACGCCGGTAGTTTTCGAAATCCCGGCTAATACCACCACCTATGATGATGAGGTCTGGAGACAAAATCCTTTCGATGTAGCAAAGGTATTCATTGATGCGGCCCCCCCATTCTACCCAGGAAAGTCCTTCTTTGTCTTTTACAGAGCTTGCCGCATAGCGTTCGGCGATCATGTTATGGAGCAGGATGTGGCCAAACTCCGTATTGGGGGCCAGTTTGCCATCCAGAAAAAGCGCAGTTCCGATTCCTGAACCTAAAGTTATCAGCAATACCGTTCCTTTCTGGTCTTTGCCCGCGCCAAAAGTCATTTCTGCCATACCCGCTGCATCGGCGTCGTTGGTAGCAAAAACCTGGCACCCGGAGGTTTCCGAAAAAATTTGCTCGATGTTGACGTTTATCCAGGATTTATCAATATTCGAGGCGGTAAGGGCGACGCCTTTTTTTACAACCGAAGGAAACCCACACCCAACCACACCCTGGTAATTGTCGTGCATTTTAACGAGTTTCGCAAATGCGATGGCCATTGCCTCGGGGGTTGCGGGTTTTGGGGTTTCAACCCGTTGCCGGTCGGCTACAAGTTTCCCTGTCTTTACGTCCACAATGGCACCTTTCATCCCGGAAGCGCCGACATCAATCCCTAATATTTTGTGTTCCTGCATAACCTGATAGTTGCTGTTACTTGATCAGCCGAATCTTCATGCGTACGTCCTTGGCCGGGCGATCCCGGCTATCTGTCTGTACTGCAGCGATTTCATCAATGACCTCTAATCCTTTTATTACCCTGCCAAAAACGGTGTATTCCCAATCCAGAAAAGGTGCGCCGCCTGATTCCAGATAAGCCTGGCGTTGGGCTGTGCTGTAACGTTTCCTTTTTTGTGATTCCAATTGATCGAGCGTTTGGTTGTTGACCGACCTGCCGTGTACGATGTAAAACTGCGAACCGGAAGAGCGCTTTTGCGGATTGACCTGATCGCCCTGGCGAGCTGCAGCCAATGCACCTTTCAGGTGGATGAGTGTATCGGCGAATTCAGCCTGAACGGTATAATTTGGGCCACCTGCTCCCAGCGATTGTCCGGGTTTTGCGCGTTTTGAATCGGGGTCGCCCCCCTGAATCATGAACCCGTTGATGACCCGGTGGAACAGCAGGCTGTCAAAATACTTCTGCTCTGTCAGTTTGACGAAATTCTCCTGGTGCTTTGGCGTAGAATCGAATAGTTCGACCAGCATGTTGCCGTATTCAGTCTCTATTTCAACCAAACATTTATTGGGCGGTTTGACGTTCAACTCCATTTTGGCCGTTTTCGTTTTTTTACCCTGAATGGCTTTTAGCTCAACCGTATAAAACCCGGAAGCTTTGTATTCATGGGTTGGCGCTGCTTCGGTGGAGGTATTTCCGTCTCCAAAATGCCATTCGTAGCGTTCCGCTTTTTCAGATTGGTTGGAAAATTGAATGGCGGCGGGCGCCATGGCCGGTCCCGAATGCGTAAAGCGCGCAACGGGGCGGTTACAGGCAAAAAGCAGTGTGGCACTTGCCAACAAAAAGAAAATTCGCTGGAACATGGAACACGTAAATTATGGATTATGCTAAGTTTATGCCCGAAACAGGTGGAATAATCCTTGTTTCGGGCATAAACGCGTGCAAAGAAAAGAAATCTTACTCTAAGATACGCACTTTCATACGGACATCCTCCAGTGGGCGGTTGCTTGCGTCGGTTGGAACCGCTGCAATTTTATCCAAAACATCCAAGCCTTCTACAATTTCTCCGAAAACAGTATAATCATTGTCCAAAAAAGGCGTCCCTCCGATCTCCTTGTACAACTTGCGCTGCTCCGGGCTGTAGCGAATATTTTGGCGGCGTTCGGTTTCGTCTAAGTAGTTGTCGTCAATTTTTTGTCCCTGAACTAAGTAGAACTGTGAACCAGACGACATCTTTTGCGGATTGTTGTTGCGCGCCGCTGCCAGGGCTCCGCGAAGGTGAGGGGCACCGATTTCAGCGTCAAGCTGATAGCCCGGGCCACCCATTCCCAGAGGCGCACCCGGAGGGGCATTGCGGGAGTCGGGGTCGCCGCCCTGTATCATAAACGCACTGATAACACGGTGAAACAGAAGGCTGTCGTAGTAGCCTTCTTTGGCGAGCTTAATGAAGTTGTCGCGGTGTTTGGGGGTCGTGTTGTACAACATGACTTTCATGTTCCCAAAACCCGTTTCAATGACGGCGTAGGTATTTTTTTCTTTCGCGCACGAAGACAGAACAAGGGAAAAAATACCAAACAGGAGTAGTGTGGTTAAACGATTCATAATTTATTACGCATTAGTTGGTTTCCAGTCTATTCTTCTTCTTTTAGTGAAGCTGTCTCCGCTTCAAGCTCTTTGAAATAGCGAACAGACAACTCTTTTAGCAAACTTTCCTGATCTTCGACGCCTTTTATGCCCGCAGGTCTCAACATTTTCCAATGGGGCCATCCATCGGCATCCCGCCCCACGAATTCATAGTACCCATCGTAGCTCAGCAATTTGCAAACTGCGATGTGCATCAAATCTTGTTTTTCTTCTTTGCTGAAGGATTGTTGCCAGCGGCCCAGTTCCTGAATGCCAATGAGGAACAACACCGCGTTCAGATCGGGCAGTGTTTCCTTTTTGAAAACATCCTGCACAAAATGCCGCACCTTCAGCCATTCAAAGTCAAGCTCCCATTCTTCCATTGTTGTTGTCATTTATTCCTCCCGCATCAGTGCAGGCACCCGCTTTGCGCGCATAGCGGGGGGGAGGGAAGCCAGCAAACCAATGAATAAGACCGTTAGCGCAACGATCAAAAAATCCAAAACCCGGGTGCTGATCGGATAGGCTTCGATGATGAAATCTCCGGGTATGGTAATGATGCCGACCGTTTTTTGAAGGATGACCACCACAATAGCAATGATGAAACCGACAACAACCCCGGCCCCGCACAACAGAAGCCCCTCGGCGAGAAAAATGTTGCGAACGGTATTGTCTAATGCTCCCATTGATTTGAGGATGGCGATGTCTTTTTGCTTTTCCAGCACAATCATCCAGAGTGCCCCCACAATGTTGAAAGCAACCATCAGCATCATCAGACTCACAATGGCAAAGCTGAGCCATTTTTCCATTTTCATCAAACGGAAAAACGCCTCTTCCTGTTCATAGCGGTCTTTCACAATGAAGGCATCCCCTATCAGGTTTTTTACAGCCTGCTTGACCGCCGGAGTACTTGCGCCGGGTTCGACTTTCAGTTCAATAGAGCTGGCTTCGTTGTTGAATCCCAATAAATCACGCGCAAACTCAATGGAAGTGATCACATACTGGTTGTCAAAATCCTGCTGGATGACAAATGCGCCTGCAGGGTAAGTAAACCGCTCGCGGAACTGGTTTTCCATCGGTCCGGTTTCCTTCCGTTTGGGCATGTACACGGCAATGGGCGTAAAAGGGTCGTTGATGTTGATGCCCAGCTTGTTGTGCATGCCTATGCCCAGTACGGCCATGTTTACTTTTCCGTCTATCAGTTGAAAACGGCCATTCCAGATGGAAGAATCCATTTTAGCCACCTTGTTGTAGCTGCTGTCTACTCCTTTCAGAATCCCGACTTCCTGGTTGTCTTTATAAGAAAAAAAAGCAACTTCTTCCACGGTTTGGGATGCGTAGGCCACCCCTTCTGTACCCCTGATTTGGTCAAGCAGGAGGGTATCAGCCGGGAAATTTTTGCCTTTGGCAGGCATAATTTTCAGGTCGGGATTAAAATTGCCATACATCCCGGTGATCAGGTCTTCAAATCCGTTGAATACCGACAGCACCAAAACCAGCGCGGCGGTGCCAATGGAGACACCGAAAACGGCAATGCCAGTGATGATGTTGATGGCATTGGTAGATCTTTTGGATGCCAGATAGCGCCGCGCAAATTTAAGGGGAAGGTTCATTACAGAAACGGTCCGGTTTTAAGTGAAGAAAGTAGCCGGTTTCATACCGGTACACGAGGGCTTGCTGCGGCCACCTGGTGCATTTCCTGTTGCAATTTTTCTTTTGTCGCTTCCGATAATGCGACCAGGGGCAGGCGTACCTGCCGGGTGCAAAAGCCCAGTATTTCGAGTGCAGCTTTGATGCCGGCCGGATTTCCCTCTGTGTACAACCAGGGGTGAACGTCCAGCAAGGCGTCATTGAGGCTGCGCGCCGTTTCGAAGTCCCCTCTGAGCCCCGCGTGCACCATTTCAGAAAACTGTGCAGGGTAAGCATTGCCGATCACCGAAATGACGCCGTCGCCGCCGCAACCCAATATGGGGAGCGTGAGCGGGTCATCGCCCGAAATGACCAAAAAACCTTCCGGCCTGCGTTTCAAAATTTGCATCGCCTGTACCAGATCGCCGCTTGCTTCTTTTACCCCGATGAATTTGGAACTGCTGTTGGCCAGACGAAGCAGCGTATCTGCACTGACATTGGAGGCTGTTCTGCCCGGCACATTGTAGATAATCAGTGGCAGCGGAGACGCTTCAGCAACAGCCATGTAATGCTGGTAGATGCCTTCCTGATTGGGTTTATTGTAAGAAGGGCTGCTCGACATAATGGCCGAAACGCCCTGGAAATCATAACTTTTGAGCTCTTCCACCAGCCGGGCCGTATGGTTGCTGCCGAAAAAACCCGCAACGACCGGTACCCGGTTTGCCGTCACTTTGATGGTAAAATCCAGTACTTCCCGGCATTCCTGCGCACTGAGCGTGATGGCCTCGCCGGTTGTACCCAAACAAACGAGATAGTCAACTCCGCCCGTAATGATGAACTCGATGATCCGCCCCAACGCCGGATAATCAATTGTTTTATCCTCATGAAACGGCGTGATCAGTGCAACGCCGATGCCTCTAAACTTCAATGGGGACATGCTTTGCGTTTGTTTTTTTTAGCACCGATTCCATTTGCTCAATGAAATGCGGCAGAGAAGGTCGCCGGGAAACATCAATCATGAGGTCGAAATACCACTCGCTGTCCATCTCCGGACCCACTTTAAAGCTGGCCTGTGACAAAGCCACGATATAGGTAGCCGGTACTTTGGCTTTCGTATCCAGGTTGATGAGCATATCAAACTTCTGATCTATAAAAGCCTCTACATGCTCACTCTTGGGGCACAACGCCCAGTTCAGCTGTTTCCGTCCGAAAGACAGAAAAGGCAGGCTGGAACTATCTTCCGGCTGGTCTTCCAGATAAAAACCCATCAGCTGCACTTTTTTATTGCGCTCCCTTAGCTTTTGAGCATACCGCAGAACAATTTCCCGGGTAGCCGGCTCCGTGGCATCGAACAACAAGCCGATGCTCTGGCAGGAGTCGAGGTTAACCGGCTTTCTGGATGCCGGTGCGGGTCTGGTGCGCAGTCGCTTTTCCAGGAAGTAGCGGTGGGCAGCCAGTCGTATATGGTGAGGAATCATAGCTTGTGGCGGTTGATGTATGTGATGTTTTCCCGTTTATTTCTTTTTTGCAGGCGTCACCTCGTTTTCTTCCGGCAAGGCCAGATCATAAACGCCCATTCCGGCAAATTTATTGATCCGGGCCTCAATGCGTTCGTCCGGGTTCATGTCGATCAACTCTGAGAGGGATTTTTTGATTTGTTTTTTCAGCAGCTTTGCCATTTCTTCCGGATTGGAATGCGCGCCGCCGACCGGTTCTTTGATGATGCCGTCAATGAGTTTGTTTTCAAACATGTGGTCGGCGGTCAGCTTCAGCGCTTCTGCAGCCCGTTCTTTGTAATCCCAGCTGTGCCATAGAATAGAAGAACAGGATTCCGGCGAAATCACAGAATACCAGGTGTTTTCGAGCATAAAAACCCGGTCGCCTACGCCGATACCGATGGCACCTCCGGAAGCACCTTCTCCAATGATGACACAGATGGTGGGTACCCGAAGCTGGGCCATTTCAAAAAGGTTGCGGGCGATGGCTTCTGCCTGGCCGCGGTCTTCGGCCTCAATACCCGGGAAAGCGCCCGGCGTATCGATGAGGCAAATGACCGGAAAGTTGAAGCGTTCGGCTATTTTCATCAGGCGCAGGGCTTTGCGGTAGCCCTCCGGATAGGCCATGCCAAAATTGCGGTACTGCCGCATTTTGGTATTGATGCCTTTCTGGTGGCCAAGGATAACCACCGTTTGGCCGTCAAGGCTGGCTAAGCCACCTACAATGGCTTTGTCATCCTGAATGCAGCGGTCGCCGTGCAATTCCACGAACCGTTTGCACATCTGGCTGATGTAATACAGGGTGTAAGGGCGCTCCGGATGCCGCGACAACTGCACTTTTTGCCATCCGGTCAGGTTTCCGTAAATTTCCTTCCGCGTGTTTTTTATCTTGTTTTCCAGTTCTTTGAGCATGTCTGAAACGTCCAACACGCCTTCTTCACCCACTTGTTTGATCTTTTCAAGTTGTTCGTACAACTTTTCTAAAGGCTTCTCAAATTCCAGAAAGACCATGTGCTTGTTGTTTTTAGTTTCGAGCCTTGAGGCACAAAGGACAAAGTTAGCAATAAGGTGGTAGTTATTGGAGGGCGAGAAAAAAAATGAAACTTTTTCTCCACAATATTTGCTTTATTCTACAATACAAGCATATCTTTGCACTCGCTTTACAGAACGAAGGTTCTTGCAGCAAAAAAGGTTCGGTAGTTCAGTCGGTTAGAATACCTGCCTGTCACGCAGGGGGTCGCGGGTTCGAGTCCCGTCCGGACCGCTTAGATTTTCACAATTCAATTCTTGCAAAGCCTGCATCGTAGCCACGATGCGGGCTTTGCTGTTTTATGGCCAGCCTTTCAGAGAAAAACTTTTTGTTTAAACTTGATTATTTTTAATCGTTTTTGATTATTTTTAATCGCGTTTTTCTCACCTCTTTCTAAAAAAATTTAGAGGCCATGAATTTTAGAAACATCCTTTGGACCTATGCCCCCAGGCAGGACGGTTCGTGCAACGTAAAAATTTATGTGCAGGCGACCGGGCAAAAAAAATACTTCAAAACGGACATCTGTGTGCAGGCGAAGGATTGGGACGCCAAAAAAGGGATTGTAAAAACGAGCCACCCGCTTTGCATGCTCTATAACTCGAAGATCCGGGAATTCAGAAACCGGTTGGAAGAACATTTCCTAAATGGTGGATCATTCGATCAATTCAACGAAACGCCGGAAAAGGCATCCCTGATTGCGTTCGGCAAACAGTTGATCGCTGAAGCTGAAAAAGGAACGTATCCGCTCCGGCAAAGCACGGTCAACGTTTACAAATCCATCTTAAAAAAGCTGGAACAATATATGGCCATCACGGGTATGGATGACCTGGCTTTCAACGACGTGGGGATGGACTTTTATGTAAAATATACCAAACACTTAGAGCAAACCGGCTGCAAATTAGCCGGAATCGGTAAGCACATGAAGTGCATCAAACGGCTGATGAACATCGCCCTGGAACGCAAGCTACACAACAATACTTCGCACCAGGAGCGGGCTTTCAAAGCACACAAAACACAAACTTCCACGAAGATTTACCTAAGCGTTGAAGAAATGGCTAAACTGGAACAACTCAACCTTTCCGGCCAGCCAGCACTGGAGCAGGAGCGGGACCGCTTCTTAGTGCAGTATTATCTGTTGCTCCGGTTCTCCGATGCCATCCGGATCACTAAGGAAATGTTCTTCGAGTTGAAAGGTGCCTATTATTTCCGTATCAAACACCAGAAGACCAGCAATGAAGCGGTGGTGCCCGTGAAACCGTCCTGCAGGACGCTGCTGGAGCGCTACGATTATCAGTTTGACTATTCCTCCAATGTGCAGGCAAACCGGCACCTAAAGACCATCGCGGCCATGGCCAGCATCGCTACAATGGTCACCCAGGACGGGCGCACCCTGATGAAAAGCCAGTTTGTCGGCACACACACGGCGCGCCGGAGCGCCGCGACCAACCTGTACCTCCAGGGCGTGGACGTGAAAGTGATCGCTGACCTGGGCGGCTGGGAGAACTTCAATGCCCTAATGGTCTATCTACGCGCCAGCGGCTTAGAGACAGCGCAAATGGCCGGGAAGTTAGATTTTTTTCAGTGATGCCGGCAAGCATCGCATAAAGTGTTGATAAGATTATCATTACAACGAAAGACAAAACCCGGCGACATACCTGAAGCATCGCGTAAAATACGGATGCAACCAGGTAGACATTGATAACAAAAATTTGCACCTGGTCGCCGCCGGCGGTGGCTTTTTGTTATCAAATTACCGCCCGCAGCAGCAGCTCGAGGCCAGGCCTCAGCGAAAAACTGATAACAAAACAGGCTGCCGGGTTTCCCCGACAGCCTGCGCCAACAAATTATAATCCCATGAACTTAGGTGCTATGCCCAACCTGCATTTGGCGGCAGGTCTAAAATGGCGTTGATTTCTTCCTCACTGCGGCCGTGAAAGGGGCCGCCTGGCTCAAACAACCACTTCGAGCGTCCGTATAGATTCACAATGGCCACCGTCCAGGCGTTGAGCGCTGCAATGATCGCTGTGGCGGATTGTCCTGGCTGCGGCTGCGGTTTTGGCGGCTCGTATGGGTTACGGGGCGGCGCTGTGCTGCGCTTTTGCTGAAACAGGAGCAACGCGGCCACACCGATCAGGATAAAAGGAACGAGGTTGTTTTTCTTAGCCATAATGCGTTCTTTAGATCATTCCTTCGTTTGCAAAGGAGTAATAGCCGTTGGCGGTGACAATGATGTGATCCAACAGCCTTATATTCAGTGCTGACAGCGCAGTGTTCAGCTTTTTGGTAATGTCCATATCGGCCTGAGAGGGCCTTAAATTGCCGCTTGGGTGATTGTGCGAAACGATCACACCTGAAGCAAGCGACTTTAAAGCCGCCACGGCAATGATTGGCGGATCTACTACCGTGCCGCTGATGCCACCCACAGACATGATCATGTAACCAATCGGACGGTTCGCGTAGTTCAGGAAAACGGCTACAAATACCTCCTGAACCTGCATTCTTCTGCCAATCACTCTTTTGAGGAAAGCTGCGGAATCGTCAGCGCTTTTAAAGGAATCTTCGCCGATAAAAGGCCCGTTTTTCATGCGCAGGTTGATCTCCCTGGACCTGACAATTGTGCCGGAACCGGTCGCTTTGCCGTTAATGCCCGGATCGTCAATGACGGGGGGCAATGCACCGGTTGGATAAGCCACGGCACCAATTCCGCTTTGCCTGCGCCCAAGCAACAACAATGCTCCGAGTCCCAATAAGAGGTGTTCCGCTTTCATGCCGTCAGGTGTTTGTGCCGGGGCCGATGCCCGGAAAGGTTGGCGAATAGGTTAACTTCCTGTTTGGCATATTGGGCGATATCGCCTTTCTTTTGCAGCAGGTTTTGATACTCGATTCTGGCCCGGGTGAGCTGTGCGCTGATCGGAGCGGTCAGTTCGAGGATCTGGTTTTCCGTTGCATTCCTGGAACGGTATTCCCGGATTTTTTCATCCAACTGCTTTTGCAGGGCTTTGACCGTTTCGGAAGCTTCGGCCAATTGCTGATTGTATTGCGCCTCGACCGGCGAAAGGGTCACATTGGCCGCGATGTTCAGGCTATCTTCAAGACGCCCAAATGTACTTCTCCGGTTGATGATGGAGGCAAGGCGGTTGTTGAAGTCGCGTTCGTTGCTGATCTGCCCCTGGCGCGTTCCATAACCCAGGTTGTCCACCAGCCAAGTATATAGTTCATCTTCGTGAAAATTGGTGAGCAGGCCATATTTTGCCCGTGCGTTGCCGATCCAGCGGGCAATGGTCCGAATATTTCCCTTGCTGGTGGCGTCGGCTCTCTCCAGGGCTTGCAGTGCTGTGTACGTCTTCCCGGAAGGGTTCAGATAAGACAAAGCAATAATCGTGCTCCAGTTGTCGCCTTCCAGCCGTTTGGCGTCTTTGTCGGCGTCGCGGCCCTGCATGCGCATGGCCCGGTAATATTCTGCGCGCTCCAGTTCGGTTTCTTTGGTGGAAAGAGTATTGCTTTCCAGGGCAATTCTTTTGGCTTCCTCCAGGCTGATATTGGCTTCGATTTTAGCCGGGATCTCGCAGAAGTTGCGGCCATCCACCACGGCACCGGCACGACAAAGCCGATTGAAGGCTTCCAAACGACTATGGCCGCTAAGCATATACAATTTGCCATCCGCCCCGGCCCATAAAATTACCGGATCGAGCTGACTCCAGCGAAAAGCGCCGGCTTTTACAGCTTGCACAATGTTTTCGACGCTGCGCTCGCTGTATGGTGTCGCCCGGTTTTGGAACCAGACGCGGCGAATGCTGATAGCCTGAATGGGGATCAGGTCAATGCCGGTCGCCCGGCTTGTATTTTGCTTCATTGACGGCGGCAAAGAAGCCGTTGGAGCCGATACCGCTTTGGGCAATGAAATTTCTAAAATGGCAATGGCCGCCTGCCTTGCATCATTGGTAAGTTGTCGCTGCCAGGCCTGGTTACTTGGTGCCCATCGGAATCCCCTCGATTTTAGTTTGTCACGAAGACTTACAGGCGGAATGCTGTCAAAGAAAATCTGAAGCCTGTTTTCTTCGATATTTTCCAGGATATAACCGCCATTGAAGTCCAGGCGCTTTTCTCCGCCTTCTGCCCTTGCTTCCTGGTTTTGTTTTTCAGCCTCCAGGCGTTGCCGGGTCCGTCTGATCTCTGCGTTGTTGTTGGTCAGTTGATAATCCGCAAATCCCGTTCGGCCTGCAAAGTCTGGCTTTTGTAACTCAATTGCCTGTGCTTCAGAAAGGCCAACTTCTGCCATCAGTCGCGCAGTTACATCTTTACCCGATCGGATGATCTGGTTTGCCAGTTTCATGCGTTCCTGGGAACTCTCCAGCTTTTGCAATTTCTCCGTGAGTTGCTGAATTGCCGTACTGGATCCGCTGCGGATCGGCTGCTTTGATTTTCTTTCGGGGTAGATGTCGCCGTTTTTGCGGATGCGGGCCAAAGCTTTTTCTTCCCAGGCTATAAACTCGCCATAAGCTTTATGGTCGGCGTCTTTGCGTTTGTTTTGCTGCCTTGTCGGAAAGTTTGAGCCTCCGGTTATCATCATGCTCATGATGCCGGTTCTGCGTTGCAAAATGGCCCTGCGGCGTTCGCTGTATCTTTTCCGGAAAACTGAAAATTCAGCATCCAGGATGCGAAGTTGTTCAGGCGTCCGACCGGCACTCAATTCGTTGTATAATTGAGTCATGTAGGAGATATGCCCTTCAATTTCCTGCTTTGCGCGAACCTCCGGAGAAAAGGAAGTGCCGCGATGTGCATCGTAGGCCAGCCGGTAAGGTATGTCCTTTTCAACGTCATGCAGCGGATGACCGGGAGGGAAAGCGGATTCAGGACCGGGAGCCTCCTTTTCCTGCTTCGTTATTGGTTTTAGAGAAGGCGGCAAAGAAGCAGCCGGAGCGGGTAATTCAACAGGGTTGTTGATGTAATTTTCAAGCTCCACAAGCTTACGTTTTAGGTAAGCAATCGTCCCTGCATCTTCCTTAATGGTAATGGAAAGTATTCCTGTATTGATGTCGCGGAGTAAATGGCCAATCCGTTGTTGGAGTGTCTTAGGTTGGACTCCGGGTGCAAAATTATCATCAACAATTCCTTTGTCATAAGCTAATGCCCTCAGCTTCATATATTTTTCATCCAGCTCCCGACAAACCTTATTTCGGAATCTGCACCGGCCTTCATATTTTGGCCTGACCGATTTTGGAATTGAAGCAGGGGCAACCTCCTCGCTTTGATTGGGGTTCCGGATAATGATCACTTTAGGCGCTGCGGCTGCATCCCTTCTGAATTGTGCTTCTTTGGTCGGCCTGCGTTTGGCCTTCATGCAGTTGGGCAGGGCCACGCCGCCATGGCGAGAGCAGCGGCCAGGATTTACGCTGGTCGTAAATTTGCCGTCAGCGCATTCTTCGCGGCCTGGCGGCTGTCGGGATACTATGGCACCGATGTAAACCATTACCAGTTGCCTTCATTCAATTGAGCCAATTTGATCACGGCAAAGCCTCCCAGGACATACGCGCCGATGGTCAGTGCTTTCTGCAGAAGCGGTTTTTCCTGCCATGCCTGGTCTTCCAGGGTTGTAACTCCTTGTTGCTCTAATTTTGTCGTATCGAAGCGGCCCGGATAGTGTTCTACCCAAACAAAACTGCCGTCTTCCTTTTCGATCTGCCACCACAGGTTTTTCCGACCGGTTGTAGGTTCTACATAGGAATAAACGAGGCCAATGGCATTGCCCGGCGCTACCGTGTAAAAGGTTGCCTGGCCGTCATAAGGCAGTTTTTTGACATCTACGCGGGTGCGCGCATGCAGGGTTTTCCCGATTACCTGGTCTGCACTAATGGTACTTGGCATGGCTAAAGCATTGAATAAGCTAAATCAAACATCTCGTTAGAAATCACTCCGTTTCGCCCGTTTTCTACGTCGGCCATGGGGATGGCTAATTTCCGTAAGGTTTCTTTGTTTGCGGTCAATACCTGGTTTGGGATCAGCCCACCGTTGAAGGCAACACTTGAAATGTAGCTGCCGGGGTTGTTGCCATCCGAAGCGGGAGCCCAGCGGTTGATGATTTTGTCTAGTGTGTTGTATCCGTCGCCAATGTAATTTTTCAGGAGCTTGATCATTGCCCGTGTGCCATAGGCGAAGGTTTGGAACTGCTCAAAAGCCGGGTCGGTTCCGTTTGCAATTTTCCCCTGCCAGGCGCTCGAAGATTTGCGCAAATTGCCGGGGTTGTTGTTGCGCATGCCGCGAGGCAGGCCGGTTTGCCCCAGGTATGACAGGGAGGCCAGGCCGCCGCCAGGCAAAACGCCACCGCCTCCATCCGGAGGTGGTGTCACAGCGCCTGCCTTGCTTGACAGCAACAAAAGCAGCAAGGCCCCGCCACCGGCAATCATGATCTTTTGTTGCTGGGACATGTTCCCCAGGAATCCAGCCTTTTTACTTCGTGCCATAGCTACGCCGTTTTGTTGCGGATATAATACCGGCCACTAACCGAATTGGGAACATCAGCCGGTTTTACCGGCTCAACAGCCGGTTCTACAATCGTACTGCCTGCCGGTGTTGGTGCACCCGGCTTTTTTGAAAGCAGGATGATTCCAAGTATTGCCAGCCCAAACCAAATTTTCTTGTCCTTTTTCATACCGCTTTTGTTATCAGTTTACCGTCGGATCTGCGCCGATCGCTGCCGGCGCTGGTGGCTTTCTGTTATCAATTTGCTTTCCCCGGGAAAGACCTGGTCTTTGAATTTGATAACAAGCCCTTACGCGGCCTGCTTCAAAGTGCCGACCCAATCCTTTGTTTCTTCAAACAGGATGGTCGCGCCTTCCACCTGGTGATACCATTTTGCCACCAACCGGACGCCGGTTTCGATCCGGGCTTCTACCTGGTCGTTGGGAATGTCGAACTCCAGGGCGATGAAGTCGGCCAGTTCCTGGGCTTCAATGCTGTCAAGATCCTTCAGCTCCAGCCAACCGGCGTGGGCCTCCTGGAGGATCAAATTCACGTTTGGCCACTGTTTGACAATGACAAACAGGTCTTCAAACTGCGCGCCGTCTTTGAGCGCTGCGGATACCGTTGTGGCTAAGTTCAGGATGCCAGCAAAGAGTACTTTTAGTTTTGCAATGCCGAGTTTTTGCATGAGTATTCTTTTTAAGAGATGAATTACTTTTTTTTAAAAAGGAGCAATTGGATTAATGCCTTTAAACCGCCTGGGTAGGCCGCAATCAGGATGCCCCAATTGGTCAGATGATAACTAAGTTTCATGGCCATCAACCCAATCAGAAAACCAAGCCCGCTTAGTAGCTGCTCAGACAGCTTCAGGTAGTGCCCGGCAAGCGGTGTCAAATATCCTGCACAGGTGGCGGCTATCAACAGCACTACGACTTTTTGCCCCTTTGTCAGCGTTTTTTCATGTGCCAGGCTGATCAGGCCTCCAAAGAAACCCGCAATGCCACTGGCTATCTTGAAGCCGGAAAGGGCGATCCAGTCGAGGATTGTTTCGGTGCTAAAACTCATTTGTTTCATGTTGCGGGGGGATGGTGATTATTTAGTTAGTTTGAGCGTTATCGTCAAGCCTTCAGCTGTTGCTGTGCCCAATGTGGCGAGTCCTGTTACGAGGTCTCCCGTTGCTACGGTCATGGGATTTGTTGTGCTGGTAATGTACCTGGTACCGTTCACTATGTTTGAATTAAGGAACCCACTTGTTGGGGTTCCCGCAGACGTAGTTTTAACAAGCTCTACGGCAATATTGCCCGTTCCACTAACCGCACTTTGGGTTCTGTATGACGCGGAGGTAATTGTATATCCATCCAAATCAGGAGGAATTACGATAGCGTCATACGAATCAGCCGTAATGGTTTGTTCCTGAAAATTCGTATGCGTAAATGTGAGATAGACCGTTGGCCAGTCAAAAGTAGTGGCTCCGCCACCGAGGGAAGTTACTACCTGTCCTGCAACAGCGCCATCCCCGTTATCCGGAAAAACAAACGTGTACGAAGTGAGTGATGGAGGCGGTCTAAGGCCGACAAAATCGCCTTCCTGATTAATTAACCTGATATTTACGTCGGTTCCGCTGGTTATGGAACCAAAAGTAAACAGGTTTATTGCAGGCGATACCACCAGCCGATTGCCCGCAACATCCCCCAATATATGGCTGCCTGCCTGATTCAAATGCAACCCGTTCCCTCCGGGTGTAGACATCGTAAATGTTCCCAATAAACTGGCTGATGTACCATTCGCCACCGTGCCCGATCCGCCATAGATGCCGTTTCCGTCGCCGGTGGCATTGATGGTAAGATTGTTAGAAGCTTGTGAAAACGATACATTGGTTCCCGCTGTCAGTGTTACATCCGTTCCCGTGCTACTATTCAGCGTCACCGGAGAAGATGCTCCCGAAAATGTCAGGTTTGTTGCTCCAATGGCAGATTCAGCAATGTATTGCCCCGTTCCATCCGAGTTATAGCGCCAAAAGGAATTGGCACCGGGGCGAACGGATGGGTAAGTGACAAAATTCAAGGTGCTTGTTTCGTAGGCAAAAATATTCGAGCTGTTGACATTAAGCCCTCGAAGAGAGGTGCCAGCCGCAAAATACTGCATGAGTGCATCAGTTGATGTTGCCTGAAATCCCGCGCCGTTGTTTGTGCCCGTATTTCGGCTTTCAAAAAATGCAAGTGCATTTGTAGCCTCAAATACATTTCGAGTCGTGCTCGCAATTGTTCTTATGCCTGCGCGTGGTGAAACCTGTGTTCCGGCCCACACTTCAGCGAAGTTTGTTGCAGAAGTTGAAAATTTCGAGGCCCAACCCTGGCCTGTTGTGCCTGCACCCAATCCGGTAGTTTGATACCCTAAAGTATAGTTTCCGCGTACAAAAGAAACATTCCCGTCGGTTGGCACTGTTACAACCCGGTTGACAGCAGCCGGTATAGATCCGTCGCTGTTGTAAATATTCACGGCAGTAGGCCCAAATGTTGAGGGATCTTTCCATTCCAGTCCCGTATTGGTAGCGTTGATACCCGGCACAAAATTAGCCTGCGGTGTCCCGGAAATAGGGTGCCGCTTTACATCTTTGTCCGTCACATCATATCCGAGGAAATTTGCAGGTACACCGTCCGAAAAGAGGTTGTACCGGTCGAGCTCCAGTCTCCCATTGCCTTCAATTGTCATTGTATTGCGAATGAAGGATTCCCCCAACTGCCGGGTATAAAAATTCAGCGACACATTAGAGGTAGCGCCTCCGCCCTCCTCGTCTAAAGCGTCAATAATTGCACCTACCCTCAAACTATCGCCCACGCCAAAAGGAGCGGCAAACCTGATTTTACCAATGGTTGTGCGGGTGGTCGTCGGATTTGTCCGGGCAATGGTGATGCTGTTTTGATCATCCTGCGATGCTCCCGTTCCTCCTCCCGGTGCCCGGAATAACCAGGTCTTTTCAGGGACCTTCAGATTTCCCCGAACCCATTCAAAGATGGCAGCGCCGCCATTGGTCCGGAATCGAAAGGTTGAATCTGCCTGGAATCCATAGGTCGTATCCTGGGTAAAGATGCTTGCTTTCCCCATCCTGTAAACAGCCTCATACATGGTCCGGTCAGCGCCCGGATCAACCCAGCGCCAGTCGTCATCGCCACCGATGTACG
>JABWAJ010000247.1 GCA_013361075.1 Saprospiraceae bacterium
TTTTGCCAGGCAAGGCATTTTGGTTCTAACCGAGGCGGGGGTTCCCGACCTTAGCCAAAGCTAAGGGAGGCGGTTCCCCAACGAAGGGTAGGAGCAAAATGCCTCCTGGAAAAGTTGACAGTTATTATTTCAGCGACCCTATAAAGACATTCCCTATGTCGCTTTAACTCTCCAAAATTATAAGAATTTTCCGCTTTTGCAAAATGAACTTGATCGTTTCTGGTTATTTGTCGTTGAGGAGGAAGGAATCGGTGAGTGTTGATCGTTGTTTGTTGATCGTTGTTTGTTGGGCGTTGTTTGTTGGGCGTTGTTTGTTGGGCGTTGATCGTTGTTCGTTGTTCGTTGAGCGGAGTCGAAACGAACGAAGCTCAACAAACAACTGGTCCCGCTAAACAAACACCCCTGAAATTTTGCCGGGTCAGCCGAGATGCCTAACTTCCCGCTCTTCAAACCAAGCCCAGCCGAATGGCCCTGATAACTTTAGAAATACCAACCATAGTAAGGCATCTTCGCATAGACGGAGTATCGCATTATTTGTTACGGCCACTTTTTGTTGCCTATCCCATTGTGGTTTCCCGCCGCTATGAAGATGCAGTGGTTCAATACCAAAAGGATGTAAAGAATGCCTTTAAAGGCTTCACGCTGACTTCCCGCACCGCACAACAATTGCTTTGGTACCAGTTTCGCCCCGAATTGAACTACCAACATTTCCTGTTCGATTTGAACCTGGGCGGGTATTTTGTAAAAGGTTTGTTTGGGGTAGCCGATTTTAGCATGCAAGGCCATAGGTTTATCGTTTTGCCTTTTGTTGAAAATTATATGTTCATGGGCAACCCTGATGAACATGGAGAAGTGGCTGTAGAGAGTCAAACTAAGGCTGCTTTGCGGGAATTGCTGCGCAGCATCCGCAACCGCGACGATAAAGAATTTGACCCCGAACAATATTTTTCCGCAAAAAAAGAATTCATTACAGACATTCGGGTGGACGTCCACATCAAACCCGGACCTTTTCAAATTGAACAAACGGGGGATTTTCAATTTTTTCACCGGTTCAGAAGCAATACCGATTTCGAAGGAGACGTGGAAATAGAAAAAATTGGCTCCGATCTGAACAATCGTTATCCCGGCGCCCTCGACCGGGCTTTTTATCAGGACGATTTGGTAGAAAATCTTCGAAAAGTCATTTTCAATGGTGACCACGCCCCCTTAGCCATAATCGGGCCGGAAGGTGTTGGTAAACATGCTGTTATTCACGAAACGGTTTGGCGCTACATGGACGAACGCCGCAACGAAAACGGACAGCGCACGGAACGCATCTGGCACCTTGATCCGCTTCGGGTCATCTCCGGGATGAGCATCGTAGGCATGTGGGAAAAGCGTTTTGAAGCCATTCTCAAATTCGTTCAAAAGCCTGAAGAGAATGCTCAAAGACCTGATAAGATACTGATTGATAATATTATCGCTTTACTGCACATCGGGAAATCAGCTTCAGGCAGTCTCACCCTGAGCGATGTACTCCGCACCTATATGGAAAAGCGCCAACTACAGCTCATTGTGCTGGCCACGCCTGGCGAGTGGCAAATCGTACAGGAAAAAGACCGCAGGTTCAGTGACCTTTTTCAGGTCATTCGGATGTCGGAGCCTTCGGTGGAGCTGGCTGCTAAAATCATCCTCCAGCAGCGGAAAAAATTAGAACAAGATAATGGCGCAGTGATCAGCATTCAGGCCATAGACCAGTTGCTGACCTTGCACCGCAACTATCTCAAAAGCAAACCGTTGCCCGGCAGCGTAGTTAATTTGATGCGCCAGTTGGCTGTCAAGTACCGCAACCGGCGAATAGATGCCACCCAGGTACGCGAGGAATTCAGGATTTTCAGCGGCATGGAAGAGCATATTTTTGATGTGACTAAAACCCTTGGTCCGGACGAAATCGAAAATGACCTTGCGCAGGTGCTGGTAGGCCAGCCTCAGGCCGTTGGCGTATTAATGGACGTCATTCAATTGATCAAATCACGCCTCGCAGACCGCAGCAAGCCTATCGTTTCTTTGCTGTTTACGGGCCCTACCGGTGTGGGCAAAACCCAGGCTGCCAAAGTATTGTGCCAATACCTCAGTGGCAGTGAAAGCCGGTTGATGCGGCTCGACATGAATGAATACATCGACAGTGGTGCAGTGGGAAGGCTGATCGGAAACTACTACCAACCGGAAGGACACCTGACGGGCAAAGTCCGGTTTCAGCCATTTGGCGTGTTGCTGCTTGATGAAATTGAAAAAGCCCATTCGTCTGTCTTCGACTTATTGTTGCAGGTACTGGACGATGGCAGGCTCACAGACAGCCTTGGCCGAACGGTAGATTTTTCCAACACTGTGATCATCATGACGTCCAACCTGGGCGCATCGGAGGTGGGAGCCCAACCAGGGTTTTTCGGCAGCAACCGGGATAACCGGGCAATTTTTAACAAAGCAGTTGAAAATTTCTTTCGCCCGGAATTCGTCAACCGGTTGGATCAGATCGTCATTTTTAACCCGCTCGAACTCGACCATATCCTCAATATTGCCCGTCTTCAGATCAAAGAACTGTTGCAACGCGACGGGTTTGTGCGCCGTACAACCATCCTCAGTGTATCTAAAGAAGCACTGGAGTGGGTCGCTCAGCGAGGCTACGACGCCAGCATGGGCGGGCGGGCCCTGAAACGCCAGATCGAGCGGGACCTTACCACGCTTTCTGCGGAACAACTGGTTTCTACCTACAGCGATCAGCCCATCATTCTGACCATCAGCCTCGAAGGTGGCCAGCTCAGGCCGGAAATCACGCCTCTCGATTATGCAGAGCCAATCGAAGGGGAATGGCTGCCGAAATTGCCGGATCAGAGACACAGTCGCCGATTCTACCAGTTGCTGATTCAGGAACTGGATCGGATGAAAATGCGTGCCGATGCCAAAAACGACAATAAAAATGCCCTGATCGACCGCGAAGAGGGAAAAAGGCAATGGCGTTTTTTCGACCTCGTTTCCAATATTCAGGAGTGTAAAGAAATGTTGCAGCACGCCATGCTGCGCACAGGCCAGGTTTCGTCGGCACACTTACCGGTGATTCCCCTCCGCCTCAAGCACGGTTATCCCGTACTGAAAAAAGACTGGTCGCGGGCCGCCAGGGAAAGCCTGCGCGACCGGTTGTTTCAGGAAGAAGCGTTGGCCGAAATTAACCAGGCCTACCTCTATGGTGCCCCGGAGTTCGATAGCGAACAGTCGGAATTGCTCAACCATTGCATCGACGTCATGCTGTTGAAACTGGCGGTAATCGGATTTCAGGAAGACCGTCTGGATCAGGGTTATCTTTATGCATCATCCTGTTTAGACGGCCTGGGTTCCTCGGAGGTGCATTATTTGCTGGACGGGTACGAATCCTTGTTTAAACTCCTCAATATTTCGCATCAGGCAGATCGGGAGAATAAACGCATCTGGGTGGAAGGATACGGGGTGAACTGGTTGCTGGAAGGTGAGCAGGGCGTACACCTGTTTTATCTTTCTCATCAAAATCCCTTGCCGGTGAAAGTATGGTTTGATCCTACTAAGGCGGACACCGTATCATCGGCCCCGCCTTTTAGCCGCATCATCCGGATTTATAATGGAAGCAGCACACTGACTGATCTGCGCACCAATTTCAGCAATGCGATAAACATCAGCGCGCCCGAATTAAAATTGTTGTTGTATGCGGGATTGAGTGAAAAAATCAAGGACCGGATTGCCGTTCCCCGGTAAGGGCGTCCTTGTAGTCTCGCTCAATACAGGACGCGGACTCTCGTGCCGGCGAAAGGCAAAATAGCGTAGGGCTGAAAATTTTCGTTGGGGCTGAAAATTTTCAGCCCCAACGTATTCCTGAGTAAACTCGTCTCGTTCTGTTCTCGTAAGAACGTCATTTACAAATTAACCGCGCGGTGGGAAAATGCCCTGCAACGCAATGCACATGTTGAGCGTTAAGTAGGGTTGCATGTTGTTGTGCGGTTGGCTGCTGCCGGCTGGTGTTACTGCAGCTAAATTCATCTGCACCAAAGGATTTCCCCCTGGGTTGGCTTTGTAAAGATTCGCACGGGCTGGAAACGCGCCTCCCGGACTAGACTGATTACCCGTGTCATTCACGCCGTTTAATGCATGTGAATGCGCAGGGATTTCGCTTTGCAATAAGGTAATGCTTTCCTCTCCGGCGGATTCGCCAATAACCCGATCAGTTAGTCCCGGGCCTTGTCCCCAGAACATGGGCGAACGTCCCTGCAGGTCGGGTAGGGCAAAAGTAGACCTGCCATCGCCACCGTAAGTAGTGCCCAACAAAGAAAACAAAGCTGTATTTTGAGATATAGCCATCAACTTGCCATTGCAAAAGGCCCAGCCTTTCGGAGCAAAGTTGAAGCCGAATATTCTGATTTCTGCTACAAATGGATCCATAGCGCTAATTAAAGTTTAGGATGGTGAAGGATAAATGCCAAACAGCGAAATGATAAAGCTGACGCACAGAAAAGGTGCCATGTTGTCGTGTGGCTGCGAATTGCCAGTCTGAGTGATAGCTGTCGGATTCAGCGGTGCCAGCCCTACAGATGAATCATTCGTATACCCGTCTACCGAAGTATTCCTGCCCAGGTATGAGCCACTTGGGCTGGTTCCGCTGCTGGTTGTGTTGTTGCATCCAAAAGCATGTGTGTGCTGGGGAATCTGATTGGTGGTGAGGGTAACCATTTCTGTTCCCATCGTTTCACCTAATACAGTCCCGGCACCAAAGTGCAGGGGAATTCGGCCCCGCATATCGGGCACTGCAAAAGTAGATTCCCCATCGCCGCCATAAGTGGTGCCGATCAAATTAAACAGGGTTTCGTATTCAGCAATTGGCAGGAGCGACCCATCGCAAAACTGCCAGCCTAAGGGGGCGAAATTGCCTCCAAACATTCGGACTTCGCCTACATAAGGTTGTGCCATGACAATAAGTGGATTTTAGGTTTGACTTGGGAATATTCCCTGTAGCGCAATGCAGAAATTCAAAACCAGCGAGGGTTGCATGTTGTTGTGGGCTTGACTGCCACCCACCGGAGACAAGACCTGAGGGTGCATGGTACCGTCCATTGTGCCTGAGTAGAACTCAGCGGGTGCGGTAGCGGCTAATAATGTGCCCGTAGGAGCAATCGTGTCCTGTACTGTACTCGTGGCAGTAGCGAAGTGAATGTGTTGCGGCAGTTGTGGGACAGTCAGTGTGACAGACGGTGAGCCCCCGCGCTGGCCCAGCGAAAAACCGTTCCCAAAGTGAATAGGCGTTTGCCCCTGAAGGTTGGGTAGGGCAAAATTGACTTGCCCGTTGCCTCCATAGGTCGTACCTAGTAAGGAAAAAAGTGCCTGATTCTGATTGATCGGCAGCAGTTGTCCGTTGCACAGCGCCCAATATTTTGGGGCGAAGTTAAAACTGAAAATTCGGACTTCCGCAATAAATGGTTCAGCCATAATGCTTCCAGAGTTTAGGTGAAAAAATAAATTTTAATACAATTAAATTTTTGCGCCTGCAGCATGAATCAATCGGAGCCGGTTTGCGGCTAAAGCGATTGCAAATACTGAGAGGTATATTTTGACGACCATAAGGCAAAGCCCGATTCGTAAACAGCGGCTTCAACCTGAACGGTTTTGTCTTTTCCTAAAACGGCATGGACGCTAACTTCGCCTTGCTCAGTCGCAAACCGTCCAGGCATTTTTTTAGGCTTGTAGAGTGTGGGGAGTAATAAGTTCGCTAAATGTTTTGGGGAGTTACTGGTTTTGAGTGAAGCAGCGGCTTTTACCAAAGCTTCCAACTGGAAACCGGACAATGAAGCCACCAGGCGCCAGGATTCCATGGACGCCTCTTCTTGTAGTACTAATGCTGAAATATCCAAAGAACCTCTTTCCTGGTGGGGTAGGTGAAGCAGGTGTATTACTTTTTGGCCCTTTTGACAAAAATAGTATTTCCCGTCAAAAGGAACATATCCCGTTTTTTGCCAAAGCGCGCTTTCTTTTTCACAAACTTCTGCTAACGCAGTATCGGTTGCTGTAGGTTGAGCGCCAATGGACAGAAAAAAAGACTCCAGTGAAGCCGAAAAGCGGGGTTGACTGAAATCGAAAAATGGAAATCCTGAAAAACAGCTAAAACCAAGCGCACCCATAGACGCACGGCAGAGAAATATTCTCCTGTTCATAAATACGGCATTTGCAAGTTCAGGATATCATCGTGCACACAATTCCGTCATTTTGTAAATGAATGGCATTTACAACGAACGGAGGGAGCAGCAGCAATGGCATCAAAAAATACTGAATGTAAAATGCAAGGGTACTTGGTATAACGCTGGCAAATATAAAATAATATTTGCAGAATAAACAATTATCAGGCTTCAAATAATTGTTGTAAATTTTCTTCGGTTACCCGAAGTTTTTCTTTACAAAAATTAATTAGTTCAGCAGCTCTGGCAGCTTTGCCCGACAGTTCGTCAATACCCGTTAAACCTTGTTGTAATTGTGCAGTAATTTCCTGTAATTCCTGAAATGCACCTTCGTAAGTCATTACCAAATGGATTTATTATCAGGTGAATATGGCTTCGTAACGCATGCCTTTTTCATCAGGGCCCAGCGGAACCAGAAAAATCGGCAACTCGCCTTTTTCCGGGTGAACGACTAAAAAAGTCGATTGTGGGTAATATTCATTTTTTTGGGCGGTTGTCAGAACAAACGAAAAAGGCTGTCTGGGCAAATCAACATGGCTGTTGAGGCGAACCACTTCAGTTAATTCGGCATCCATCGTTACTTCATGGGTAAACCGAATTTGGAGTGTTTGGTGCAAAAGCGGCTCAAAATCTTCTACGGTGAGTGATAGTAAATCTGTCATGATGGTAATAAATGAAATTGAATTAATTTTTTGCTGGTGAGGGGAGAGGTAAAATGCCATTTATGGTGTACTCTCTTGTTTGTCCCTGGGTTTCCATTCCATTAACAAATAAACTCCGTGGGTTTCTTTGATCATCTCAAACCCAAGCCGATTGTAAAAATTCAAAGCCCGGTTGAATTTTTCTACATGAATGGTCAGGGATTTTCCTGCCTGGCGGGCTTCTTCCTGCAGGTTGCGCAACAAATATTCTCCGACACCCTGGTTCTGAAACTCAGGCAGGATGGCGATGTCAATAATCCGGATTGTTCCTTTGATCAGGTACCGCTCCACGTAAAGCCTGCCTATCGGCTGGTTGCCCAACTGGATGACCGAATAAGCTGAATCGGGGTACACCTCTTTATAATAGGCATCCTGTGCGTGAAATTGGTGCGCCACAAAAGCCTGCCGTTGTTCCTCCGTCCAATCTGGAACCTGCTTTAATTCTTCTGTCCGCGTGGTACCGTATATGGCCATCAACAACGTCTGGTCTTCAGGCGTTGTTGGCCGCAGGTTAATGTCGTTGGCCCTCATAATCAATTACGTGGAGGATAAACGCCTTGCATGGCAATACAGAAATTTACCGTAAGGTACGGTTGCATGTTATTGTGCGGTTGGTCACCACCCATGGGTGCAACTGCATTTACCGACATATTCACTAAAGTATTTCCGGCAGGGTTTGATTTGTATAAATTGGCACGGCCACTCAATGCACCTCCCGGCGAGGATTGAATCCCGCTGTCATTTACGCCGCTCAGAACATGGGTGTGCACCGGGATTTCACTTTCCAGCAAGGCTACCGTTTCAGATCCTCCGGTTTCGCCGAGATCGTGAAGGCTTAATCCGGGACCCTGGCCGGGATGCATGGGTGCGCGACCCTGCAGGTCAGGCAGTGCAAAATTTGATTTGCCATTTCCGCCATAAATGGTGCCCAGCAGCGAAAAGAGTGCCGTGTTTTGAGACAAAG